>JBMFUH010000158.1:0-10085 GCA_049966735.1 Isosphaeraceae bacterium | reverse complement strand
GGGACGCGCCCAGGTAGGCGTGGCTGAAGTGCACACCGGCCAGCCAGTTGTACAGCGGCATGAGGATCAGCATGACCAGCGACACCAGCAGCCAGCCATACGCCGCACGGATGAACTTGCCGGTGCGGTTTGGTTCGGGCAGCTCACTCCAGAGTCGCCAGGGCAGCACGATCGACAGTACCGCGACCGTCAAGATCGCCCAGATGGGCACGAGCCCCGCGGCGATGAGCTGGTTCCCGGTCCATCGGTAGGCGATGAAGACAATCGTCTCGCCGATGACCATTGCGGTGAGCAGCCCCAGGACCCACCACGCCCGGCGCTCCGAGATGCGCGGCAGACCATAGATCGCCGGCAGCATGCGGAGCGAGACCCCCAGAATCATGAACAGGGCCAGACCATGGATTTGCAGGTCGCGCAGCGGTGACTGGTAGGTGGCGACGATCCAGACGAGGGTGTCGAGGTCTGCCGCGGTCATCGTCCGCCAGGAGTGCCAGACACTGAAAACGCTGGAGAGCAAGAACCAGGCCAGGGCGGCCACGACGAAGCCGACGTACGGCTCGACCGCCGCGCCGCTCCGCCGGAAGGCGACGAGCAACTGGCTTGCGAAAAGCACCACCGCCGTGATCTGCATCAGACCGCCCGCCAGCGCGACGAACCTGGCCGATTCCCAGGTCTCGGTCGTCACGAGGCCGACCGTGCGGACGACCACTCCGCCGAGCAAGAGCCCGAAGGCGACGACCGCGAGCCGTGGCGCGGGCAGTCTTGTCTGCCACATCCGGGGGAAGGCCTGATAGGCGAACCCCATGATGAACAGCCCAACCCAGCCGAAGATCTGGGCCGCGCCGTGGGCGTTGACGGCGTGGATCGACGCCGCCCGGAACGAGCCGTTCCAGCCGATCGTCCAGAGCAGCCAGGCTCCCCAGCTTGCTCCGGCCGAAAGCACGACCGCGATACCGGCCAGGAAGAAGCGGCGATAGATCGTATCCGCGAGTTGAGGGGCGGCGCGCGCGACGACCGCGCAGGCGGACTCTGCTTGGGGGGCGGCCATGGCCTGCTCCAGTTCGCGCAAGAGCGCCAGTTCGTTGACGCCGTGGGCACGGGCGAAGAAGCGGATCGACTCGCGCGGGCCCTGGGGGCCACCGCAGCCACGTAGTCCGTGGCGATCGAAGACGCTCCGCGTTTCAGGGTGCGCCTGAAACAGGTCGGGCAGCAGAAGATCGGGAGAAAGGGCAAGTTTGCCCTGGCCATTGATGATCATGGCAATGGTCTCTTTCATTTTTTGAAATCTTTGTAGTGATTGATTCGGCGAACGAAGACCCCGCAGGGCCGGGAGAATCGATTCCAGCGCGATCGAGAAGCCAGATCGGCTCATGAGCGTCTCATCCTCGTCCGGAACGACGCTCTGGTTTGTGGTGGGCCATCACGCAGAGGGGATGGCTCATGTCCTGCTCGACGATCAGTTGGGCGATCGTCGTTTCTCTGAAGATCGCTTCCATCTCGGCGATTCCCTGGTCGAGGCGACGATGGAGGGGGCACAGACCACTCGCATGCTCGCCGCCCCCCAGAGGACAGCGGTCGATCCGCTTGAGGGGATCGACCGCGTTGATGACGTCCAGCACCGTCAGATCGTTGGGCGGACGCGCCAGGACAAACCCGCCGTTCAGCCCCCGTTGCGACTCGACCATGCCGGCACGGCTCAGGACCTGCAGGACCTTGGATAGATAGCCGGAAGGCACTCGGGCCTGTTCGGCAATCTGCTGCGTCGTTCGCGGACTGCCCGGGCTCGAACCCAAGATCACCACGGCTCGTAGGGCGTATTCAGCAGTCAGGGAGGTCATCACCTGGCTCTCCCATAAAAAGTGGATATCCAGACCTTGACATCCAATTTTGCCCGGTATAAAGTGGAAACGCAAGGGGAAAAGAAAGTGAATTGACTCTTGATCGCTGGAGTCTGGATTTCGGGGTGATCTTCATCGCTTCGACTCAACGATGGCTGACGGCCCGCCCTCGGGGCAGCCGCCTGGCACACCGCGGACAAGGGGGCCTGGCAACAATGTCGTTTCAGGTTCGGGGGCGCGAGGAGAAGAAATGATGTGCGACGCGCGAACGAGTTCAAGAATGGTCCTGGGCCTTCTGGCCGGAACGGTACTGTTCTGGGTGGCTGGTTGCGGCGGCGGTGGGATGGATGAGAAGTCCACTCCCACCGTGACGCTGGCCAGCCTCCCTGCTGAAGCAAACCGTCTGATCAAGGAGCGAAGCCTGGCCCCGGACGATGTGACGGCGGCCCTGGCCACGTACATGCCGACGGGCAAGATGGATGACTACGTCATGTTCGCCTCGGGGGGACACTCGGGACAGGTCTTCGCCATCGGCCTGCCGTCGATGCGGTTGCTCCGGTCGATCGCGGTTTTCACGCCCGAGCCCTGGCAGGGGTACGGCCTGGGGGTGAAGGAATCGGCGCTGCCTCCCGGCGGCGCGCCGGCCACCACGGGCCGTGGGCCCCTGACCTGGGGCGACAGCCACCACCCCGCGCTCAGTGAGACGGCGGGCGACTATGACGGCCAGTTCCTGTTCATCAATGACAAGCCGAACGGCCGGCTGGCGGTCATTGATCTGCGCGACCTCGAGACCAAGCAGATCGTGAACAACCCGATCTTCAACAACAACCACGGCTCCACGATGGTCACGCCGAACACCGACTATGTCATCGAGGGATCACAATACGCCGTGCCGCTGGGACTGAAATACGCGCCGCTCTCGAAGTACAAGGAAGTGTATCGCGGCCTGATGACCTTCTGGAAATTCGATCGCCAGGCGGGAAGGATCGACCCCAGCCGCTCGTTCGCGGTTGAGCTGCCTCCCTACTGGCAGGACCTGGCGGATGCGGGAAAGCTGACGAGTGACGGCTGGGTGTTCCAGAACTCGTTCAACACCGAGATGGCCACCGGCGGAATCGAGGACGGCAACCCGCCGTTCGAGGCCGGCTGCTCCCAGCGCGACATGGATTATCTCCACGTCCTCAATTACCGGATCGCGGAGAAGACCCTCGCGGCGGGCCGCTGCACCACGATCAACGGCTTCCGGGTCATCCCGCTCAAGACGGCCGTCGCCGATGGGATTCTTTACTTCATTCCCGAGCCCAAGAGCCCTCACGGAGTGGACGTCTGCCCGGGCGGGGAACACATCGTCGTCTCCGGCAAGCTTGATCCGCACGTGACGATCTATCACTTTGATAAGATCAAGCAAGCCATCGCCAAGAAGGACTTCGAAGGGACGGACGAGTTCGGCGTGCCGATCATCCGGTTTGACGCGGTCAAGGAAGCGCAGGTCGAGGTTGGCCTGGGTCCGCTCCATACGCAGTTCGACAACCAGGGTTACGCCTACACCAGTCTCTTCCTCGACAATGCCGTCGCGCGGTGGACCATGGGCGACTGCAAGTACAAGGCGCCGGAGAAGCCCTGGAAGCTGGTCTGCAGCACGCCGGTGCATTACAACGTCGGCCACATCGCGGCGGCCGGGGGAGACACCGTCTCGCCCGCCGGCAAGTATCTGGTCGCGCTCAACAAGTGGTCGGTCGATCGCTTCCTCAACCTGGGGCCGCTCCTACCGCAGAACCTGCAACTCCTAGACATCTCCCGCACGGGAGACAACGTCCAGCGTCTCTACGACATGCCGATCGGCAATGGCGAGCCGCACTACGCCCAGATCATCAAGGCCGACAAGCTGAAATGCTGGGAGATGTATCCCGAAACGGGCTGGGATCCCGCGCGGCAGAAGAAGAACCCCCGGGCGGTCTCCAAGGGCTCGATCGTCCGCAAGGGCAAGAATGTCGAGGTGAACATGGTCGCCCAGCGCAGCCACTACGAGCCCGAGCATGTGGAGGTGAAGAAAGGCGACCATCTGACGTGGACCATCACCAACGTCGAGCAGACCCGGGACGCGACCCACGGCTTCTGCATCTCCGGCTACAACGTCGAGGCCAGCATCGAGCCCGGTGAGACCGTGACCATGGAATTCGTCGCGGAAAGGGAGGGCGTCTTTCCGTACTACTGCCTCGAGTTCTGCTCCGCCCTGCACCTGGAAATGACCGGTTACTTCATCGTGGAACCCTGAACAGAGCTTGCGGGATCTGGTTCGCGCGGTATCCCCGGCTGGCCCGAGCCTCGGCACGCCGGGACCGGCGGGACGGGAGCATACCGCGCACATTTTCCGCCTCAGGAGTGAGTCATGAATGCCAATTCGGGCGAGATGAGTGAATCGGCGGCGGCCCGGGCACCAAGCGGCGAACCACAACGTCGTTCCACCGGTCGTGCCGTGTTGATCTTGCGACTGCTGTCCCTCCTGGCCGCGGCGGCCCTGGTCGTCTCGCCGCGGTTTCCTTACTGGAACATGAAGCTCGCCGCCCCCCAGTATCCCAAGGGGCTGACCTTGACCATCTATCCCGACCACGTCGGTGGCGATGTCCGGGAGATCGACGGTCTCAATCATTATATCGGAATGCGTAAGATCGATGACGCCGCGACCCTGGAACGGCGGCTGGGCGTTCCCGCCATCATCACACTGGCAGTCTGCCTGACGCTCGCCGGCTTCTGGCGGTCGCGCTGGTCGCTCTTGATCCTGCTGCCCGTGGTCCTCTTTCCGCCCCTCTTCCTCACCGACATGTATTACTGGCTGAGGGATTCGGGCCTGAACCTTGATCCCCACGCGGCGCTCAGCAGCTCGATCAAGCCCTTCGTGCCCAACGTACTGGGGTCCGGCAAGATCGCCCAGTTCCGGACGACCGCCGTGCTGGGACCGGGCTACTACATGAGCCTGTTCGCGGCGGGTGTGTCGCTCTGCCTCTGTTATGTACGACTACACGGCGTCCGCCGCCGCTTCCCGGACGTTGAACGAACTGATCGGACGACCAAGGTCGGCGTCGCATCGGTCCTCTTGATCTTCCTGATCTCCCCTCCGCTCGAGGCGAAGACGTGGATTGTCGAGCCGGGCGGGACGCTCGGTTCCATCGGCCAGGCACTCGATCACGCGGCAAGTGGCGACACCGTCATCGTTCGAGGGGGCGTCCATGACGGCCCCCTCCTGGTCCGCAAATCGATTCGCCTCGTCGGGGAAAAGCATCCCGTCATCGACGGACGCGGGCACGGCACGGTGGTGCGGCTGAGCGCTCCCGACAGCGAGCTGAGCGGCTTCACCATCCGGTCCAGCGGCGACCTCCTGGCGAAGGAAGACGCTGGCGTCCTCGTCACGGCGCCCGGCAGCCGAATCGAGCACAACACGCTTACGGACGTCCTGTTCGGTATCTATCTGAGGCAGGCGTCCGGATGTCTGATTCGCGGCAACCAGCTCCACGGCAAGAACCTGCCGGTGCCCCGTCGCGGCGACCTGATCCGCAGTTGGTACAGCAAGAACGTGACGATCAAGAGCAACACGACCGATGGCGGACGCGATGTGGTGCTCTGGTACTCGAGCGATCTCACGATCCGCGACAACCGCGTGACCGGCGGCCGCTACGGCTTGCACTTCATGTACAGCGACAACGCCCAGGTCGCCGGCAACCAGCTTCGCGACAACTCGGTCGGCGTCTTTCTCATGTACAGCAGGCGGTTGAACCTGCACGAGAACTGGATTGCCGCCAATCGCGGGCCCAGCGGCTACGGCGTCGGCCTCAAGGACATGGAAAATACGCGGATCAACCACAACGTCCTTGTCGGCAACAAGGTCGGCCTTTTCCTGGAGCACTCCGACGGC
Organism: Isosphaeraceae bacterium; assembly: GCA_049966735.1. Taxonomy (GTDB): domain Bacteria; phylum Planctomycetota; class Planctomycetia; order Isosphaerales; family Isosphaeraceae; genus Aquisphaera. Next base: position 4,337 of record JBMFUH010000158.1, on the reverse strand, counting down.
GAGTACCTGGGGAACCTCGTCGCCGACAACGACAAGGGGATCGTGATCTTTCCCTCGGCCTCGGGAAACCGGTTCGAGCGGAACAGCTTCCTGCGGAATGGCGAACAGGTCGAGATCGAAGGCTTCGCCGGTACGATGACCAACAACGTCTGGCGGAGCAACCACTGGAGCGACTATCGAGGTTACGACCGCGACGGCGACGGCTGGGGCGATCTCGCCTATCGACCCGAGCGTCTCTTCGAACGTCTTGCCGACCGCAGGCCGGCGCTTCGCTTGTTCGCCGTCAGCCCGTCGGCCCAGGCCATCGATCTGGCCTCGCGCGTCTTCCCGATCTTCGAGCCCAGGCCCAAGTTCGTCGACGATCACCCGCGCATGCAGCCCTTTCCGCCGCCCGTGGTCCTGGCGGGAGTCGGCGATCCAACAAGCTGGCTATTGCTGGGAGCTCTCTTCCTCATCTGGCCGCTGGCCCTCGTCGTCGGCCGCTCCGTCGGCCTGAACAGGGCCTCTTCCGGGAGCGGTGTCGGCATGCCGAGTTGCTCGACAGACACGGAGCCCAGTACGAAGCCCGCGCCACTGCCAACCGTCGATTCCCGGTCGACAAGTCCGACCGTCGAGTCCCTGCCGGCGATCTCCGTGCAGGGCCTCACCAAGCGGTTCACCAGGCTGCCCGCCGTTGACGATCTGAGCTTCGAGATCCGGCAGGGTGAGACCGTCGCGCTCTGGGGGCCAAACGGTGCGGGCAAGACGACCGTGTTGCGCTGCATCCTGGGACTTCTTCCCTGCAAGGGGAACCTGCGGGTGTTCGGACAGCCTTGCGGTCCGCGCGGGCGAGCCAGCCGGAAGCTCATCGGTTACGTTCCGCAAGAGGTCTGGCTGCATGCGGATCAGACGGTGAGCGAGACGGTCCGGTTCTACGCACGCCTGCGCAGGGTCAAGGCGGAGCGGGCGGACCAGCTTCTTGCCGACTGGGGACTGAAGGACGTCGGCCGCCGAGCGGTCCGCCAGCTCTCCGGCGGCATGAAACAGAAGCTCGCGCTGGTCGTCGCCCTGCTGGCCGATCCGCCGATCCTCCTGCTCGACGAGCCGACCAGCAACCTCGACGCCCGCACACGCGGCGAATTCAGCGATCTGCTCGAAAGGCTCAAGGCTACCGGCAAGACGCTGCTCTTCTGCACGCACCTGCCCAGCGAGGTCTGGAAGCTGGCCGACCGCGTCATCGTCTTGAAGCAGGGCCGGAAGGTGGTCGACGGACCGCCGGACCAGGTGCGCGAGCAGTTCCTCGAACCCGCTCATCTCTGCCTGACTGTTGCCGCCGACCAGGCCGCCATCGCGGTGAGCCGTCTCAAGGAAGGCGGTTTCAACGTCCGTCAAACCGGCTCGCGAATCTGGGTCGTCACCCCCGCCGGCCGCAAGATGGAAGCCATTGAGCTGCTCGGCCAATCCGGCGTGCGGGTCCTCGACTTCGACCTCGAAAGCGACCGCGCGAGTTCCAGCACTTCCCGCAACCAGTGAAGGACGTCACGACAATGGACGCTTTATGTATCTCTCTGATCATGAAGAAGGAGTTTCAGGACACCCGGCGCAGCCGCTGGTTTCTCCTGCTGGCTGTCATGTTCGCCGGGCTGGCGCTGATGCTGGCCTTGCTGGGCGCCTCGGCGCTCGGCGCCCTGGGCGGAGCGGGATTCGGCCGCACCACCGTGAGCCTGCTCAATCTGGTCATCCTCATCGTCCCCCTCATGGGCCTCTTGATGAGCGCCATGAGCGTGGCCGGCGAGCGCGAGCACGGCACGCTCTTGACGATGCTGGCTCAGCCCGTCGTGCTCGAGGAGGTGTTCCTGGGCAAGTTTCTCGGCCTGGCCGGGGCGCTCCTGGGAACGATCTTCCTGGGCTTCGGCCTCGCGGCGCTGGTGATCGCCCGGCAGAGCGGCTTGCCCGCGGTGGGAGGTTATCTCGCGCTGGTCGGCTACACCTCTCTCTTCGGACTCGGCTTTCTCAGCGTGGGATTCTTGATCTCGGCGTTGACCCGGAGATCCGCCTCCGCCGTGGGACTCGGGCTCTTCGTCTGGTTGATCTCGGTGTTCCTGAGCGACCTCGGACTGATCGGCACCTCGGTCGTGCTTCAGCTTTCACCGCGGAGCTTGCTCTGGCTGTCGCTGACCAACCCGGCCCAGGTGTTTCGCATCCTCGTGCTGAGCGCGATTCAGCGCAATCTCGAGGCGCTCGGACCGTGCGGAATGTACGCCACCGAGGTGCTGGGCGACTGGCTGCCGTTCGCGCTTGTGGGCCTCCTGGTCCTCTGGGCGGTCGTGCCGTTCGTCATCTCGGTTCTCTTGCTCCGCAATCGAGGTGTGTCATGAAACGAATGCTCGGCAGCGCATGTCTCGTCCCCTTGATGATGCTTGCCGGTTGCGGACCAGTCGATCGCAGCCGACCTCCGGTCGTCCGGTTGGGGCAAGAAGCCTGCGCGAATTGTCGGATGATCATCGGCGACGAGCGGTTCGCCGCGGCCCTCACGACCGGCGAGGGTGAAACACTCAAGTTCGACGATCTGGGATGCCTGATCCAGCACGAGTCGGCCGGATTTCGCCCCACCACGGTTTACTGGGTGCGCGATTTCCAGGGCGACGGCTGGTTGAACGCCCGGGACGCCGTGTTTGTCCACTCCAGGAGCATTGACTCGCCGATGGGCTTTGGCCTGGCGGCCTGTCCCACGGCCCAGGCCGCGGCTGAAGCGGCCCAGGAAGCAGGCAGCAGGATGCTGCGGTTTGTTGACCTCTGGGGATTTCTCGAGGCCAGCAGCAGCGAGCCGCCGGCGTTGACGCGGAACCCCCGAATTCCGTGATCCTTAGACCCCGAATTCCGTGATCCTCAATGAAACCGCCTGAGAGCGGAGGAGATTTGACCATGAGACCTGCATTTGAACTTGCTGGATTCGCCGGACTATCCGCGTCGCTGCTGCTCTTGGCGGGATGCTCGGGAAATGCGCCAGCGAAACTCGCGGCCCCAACCACCACGACCACCACGGCCGCGGAACCGGCGCATGCCGCACCCGCGGCCAGGCCCGCGCTCAAGCGGCCGGCCGCGTTCGACACGATCAAGGCCGAGAGCGACAAGGGCGTGATCATTGGTAGAGTGATTTATCAGGGGACGCCGCCCAAACCCAAGGCCATCAACTTCGGCGCCGACAAGGTCTGTGGCGACCTGCACAAAGGCCAGTCCGCCTTCTACGAGAACCTCGTGGTCAATCCCGATTCCACGATCAAGTGGGCGCTGGTGAGCATCCGCGGCAAGGTTCCCGGCAAGTTCACGCCGCCGGCCAAGCCGGTCGAGATCGATCAGCAGGGCTGCGTCTTCACACCGCACGTGCTGGCGATGATGGCCGGGCAGGAGATCGAGTATAAGAACAGCGATCCGCTGTCGCACAACATCCGGACCAATGCCCGGCGCAATCCGCCGTTCAACAAGATCTTCGCCAGCAAGATGACCTCCAAGTCGACGCTCGATCTTGCCGAGCAAGCCATCCAGGTCAAGTGCGATATTCACTTCTGGATGTCCGCGTTTCTTCACGTCTTGCCTCATCCGTTCTTCGCGGTGACCGGCGACGACGGCGTCTTCGTCATCCCTGGCGTCCCCCCGGGCAACTACACCCTCTCCGCCTGGCATGAGACCATCAAGATCCCGGACCAGAAGGTCACACTTGGCGCGGGCGAGGTGAAGGAGATCGACTTCGTGGTCTCCAACGATTGAACCTGGCGGCAATCCCGACCGTTGCTCCATGAAAGAGCCCTCACCCAGGACAGGACACGTCTTGGGTGAGGGCTTTTTTGATGATCGAGTCTTGCCGTCTCAACCTGGCGATCGGCAGCATCGCCAAGCACAGACCATCTGCCGGGGCCAGTCACGCCCTGTTTCCCCTCAACGTTGACTCAAGGGCTGCGGCCTTGGGATGGAGAATGTTGTTTTCCTTGTGGATGTGGCGATGGAGGTCCGCCTCAAGGCGCGACAGCCCGTCGTAAAGCGCCTGGAACGACGTGCAGCCGTCGGCGGGGGCCCGGTAATTGTTGCTCAGTTCCCGGATGCGCTCGAGCGCCGAGCCCGCGGATTCGTGCTCGTGCTCCATCACCCGGATGGGGTTCTCGACCGTCCCGCAGTGAATCGGGAAGGCCTCGCGGGCGGCCTCGAGCCGCTTGATCAGCGGGAAAAGCACCTGCTCCTCTTTCATCAGGTGCGGTTCCAGCTCCTGGCGCAACGCGGCGAAGGTCTGGCGCAGGTCGAGCAGCTCGGGGTGGTTGGCGGAGTGTGCCGCGACCACCTTGCCGAGCAGTTCCGCGAGCCTG
>JBMFUH010000157.1:0-10090 GCA_049966735.1 Isosphaeraceae bacterium | reverse complement strand
GGTGCTACGAAACGACGTTTCCCGAGGGAGCCTTCTATGCCTTTCCCCGTGCACCCTGGGGCACGGCCACCGAGTTTGTTGCCGAGGCAATCCGGCACAACCTCCTCATCATCCCGGGAAATGTCTTCAGCTGCCGTGACACCCACTTTCGCATCTCTTACGCAGTTGATGATCAGACCTTGAAGCGCGGGCTTGACGTCCTGCGCAACCTGGCCTGCGGCCCGATGATCCAAGATCATTGAGGTCATCCTGGGCTGTTCCTTTCCCCCTCTGGTCACTTGAGAGTCATCGCGTCATTGCGTTTTTGGGGACGCCGATTTAGAGTGTTGGGGTGAGAGCATGATGCTCCCTGCCGCGAGCTTGACGCGGATCACTTCTTCACTGAGGGACGCTTCTCGTGGAGAATCCTGACTCAAACTGGTCCTCCCGCGAAAGGCCTGAGCGGCAGGCTGCTGCCGAGGAATTCCCCCCGACCATCTGGGTACGCATCGAGCAAGCAAAAGATCCCGCTCAACCCCATTCGCGGGAGGCGCTTGCCGAGCTTTGTGAAACCTAGAGCGTTTTTCGGGTCGATAGCTCACCGTAGTCCCGGCGCGCCGGGAGACGGCCGGAGCATTTGGTCCGCACAGCGGACCCTACGATATTTGATCAGTGCGCAAGCCGACTGTAAACCGCTCTACTGGCACCCGGTCTACGCGTTCATTCGCCGCAAGGGGAACAACCCAGATCGCGCCGCTGACCTGACCCAGGGGTTCTTCATCTCGCTCATCGAGACGGCGGCGCTCTTTACCGTCGCGCCGGAGAAGGGAAGATTTCGCTCGTTCCTCATGGCAGCCTGCTCCCACTATCTTAGCAACCAGCGCATTTATGATCGGGCGATGAAGCGAGGCGGAGGACATCGTCTCATCTCGATCGATCAGTTGAAAGCGGAAGACCGGCTGAGCCGTGAACCTTTTCACGAGGTGACTCCCGAACGAATCTTCCTCCGCCAGTGGGCCTTGACCCTCCTCGAACGCGCTGGTGCACGCCTTCGCTTGGAAGCCGCGGCTAGAGGGAAAGCTCAGCTCTTTGATCAGGTTTGGCCTGTGCTACGGGGACGTGAAGAGGGACCATCTTATGCGGAGATCGCCGGTGCATTGGGCTTGAGCGAGGCTGTCGTCAAAGTGACGGTCCATCGTTATCGCAACCGATACCGTGAACTGATTCGGGATGAGATCTCCCGGACTGTGGATGATCCGCGGGACATTGATCAGGAGATTGCCACCCTCTTCCAGTCGCTCCTGCCCTGAACCGCTGGGGATGATCGCCAGAAGATGGGAGTAGCAGCACATCATGCGCGGCAACGCTTGACCAGGGATGCAACAAAAACCCAGATCGCCAGGCGCTGGAGGTCCAGCGACCTGACCTCGGAATCGTCCCAACGGCTTCGTTGGAGCTTGAGCCAGAGAGGGAGTAGGCTTAGAATTTAGAGTTGAGCCGGTGAAGCTGTTTAGGAATAGGTGTGAAATAACTTTTCGGTTTTCGCTTCTAATCGGGGCTTGCTCATGCCCCTCCGGGGCCGAGGAGACGAGTCCCGGCGATTTCGCCCTCAAAGCCAGGAAGTTGTTTCACGCCTATTGCTTAGTTCTATCTCCTCATTCCCCAAGAGAGGTGCACATTGAACTCGAGCCGATGGATCGAGGAAGAGCCATCCCTAATTGCCAAGCGAGATGAGTTACTGAACACACTTGCTCGCTACAGGCGTGTCGCCGTCGCCTTTTCGGGAGGAGTTGATAGCACTGTTGTTGCTCAAGCTGCCCAGGAGTCGCTTGGTGACGCCGCAATCGCCGTCACGGCCGTCTCGGACAGCCTCGCCTCGGGAGAACTCCAGGAGGCTCAAGAGCTGGCGCAACGAATTGGCATTCGCCATCGAATCATTCGCACACAGGAATTCGCGAACCCCAACTATTTACGGAACCAGCCTGACCGCTGCTATTTCTGTAAGAGCGAACTGTATACCCGCCTGACGGAGCTCCTCGAAGAGCTAGGTGCCGATGTGATCGTCTCTGGAGCGAACACCGACGATCAGGGCGACCATCGACCTGGAATGCAGGCCGCCAGTGAGAACAAGGTTCGTCATCCTTTACAGGAGTGCGGCTTGGGCAAAGCCGATGTCCGCTCCCTTGCAAGAGCCTGGCAGCTACCGATCTGGGACAAACCAGCTACCCCATGTCTATCAAGTCGAATTGCCTACGGCGAGGAAGTCACACCGGAGCGCGTGCGCATGGTCGACCAGGCCGAGCAGTGGCTGCGCCGGCATGGGCTTTACTTGCTCCGCGTGCGCTATCATAAAGGCGACCTTGCGCGAGTGGAGGTGCCCGTGGATGATCTCCCGCGTCTCGTTCAGCCCAAGATTCGCGATTCTCTAGTCGCGGCATTCCGATCCTTCGGATTCAAGTTCATCACACTTGACCTTGAAGGGTTCCGGACGGGCAGCCTCAATGCTCTCATTTCGATCGACAGTCTTCTTAATCGGCCACGTCCGGAGGCGTAGCGCCCAAGCTGATTATTCATATTGATCGATCAGTATGCGTCCTTAGGTCAATGAGACAAGGCACTCGGATGGCTCGAGTAACCTGTCGTTGTGGTGAGATCATCGCGATCACATCCAGTGACTCGGAGCGGCTGGCTTGTCCTCGGTGTGGGGCAAAGATTCGCATACGTCGACGAACGACAGTGAGAAACGGTTCTCCGATGCCGAGCGATGGCTATATCCGTTTCTCCTGCCCTTGTGGACGGCGCCTGAAAGTTCGCAAGGAAGGACACCCTGAAGCTGGGAGATGCCCCGATTGCGGCCGTGTCGTCCCGGTTCCAGCATCAGCCTGGAAGGAGGCCGCGGGGTCTCCTGGTCACGTCGATCAATACGGGCCAAGGCATGACCCCGAAGCACGCACGGCGGAGCTGGAGTCGGTAGACCTTGCCCGGTTGGCTCAGTGGTCCGAGACCCATCGCGGGAGATTCGAGGAAGTGAGGCAGACAGGGGACGCTTTCTCCACCTCGAATCATCATCTGGGTACGGCGCCAGGGGTCGAATCTGGGCCAGGAAACGACCCACGTGGCGTGAAGAAGGAAGCACGATTTCGGGTTTGCCCGCGCTGCAAGGCTCCCTTGCACATGAGCGCCACTGTTTGCCGTTCCTGCGGGGAACCGGCACCAAAGTGCTGAAGCGTCTGGCAAGACAGCGCGATCGATCAAGCCGTCAGCAGCGCATCGAAGCGCGCGGAGGCTTCCGCCCAGGCAGTCGTTTTCTCGGGTTCGAAGACCTGGTCAGGGAACGAGCGAGCGACGACCGAACGAAGTTCCGTGATCGAGCCCAGTCTTCCCCGGCCGATCGCTTGCATGAGAATGTTGCCGATTGCCGTTGCTTCGACCGGACCGGCATGGACGGGACGAGCGCATGCATCTGCCGTGAACTGACAGAGCAATTGGTTCTTGGCGCCGCCTCCCACCACATGAATCGTCCGGATCGTCGTGCCCAGGATGGACTCAAGCTGGTTGATCGTCCAGCGATACTTGAGGGCAAGGCTTTCCAGACAGCAGCGGACAATGGCTCCTTCAGTTGGGGGCAAAGTCTGGCCGGTCCGATTGCAGTAGGCTGCTAACCGCGCTGGCATATCACCGGGTGCGAGGAACGACGAATCATCCGGGTCCACAAGCGCGGCGAACGGACGAGATGCCTGAGCTTGAGTCGTGAGTTCCTCATAGGCCATTTCACGTCCGGCGCGGGCCCAGGTCCGACGACATTCCTGAACGAGCCACAATCCCATGATGTTCTTGAGCAGTCGAGTTGTTCCTTCCACTCCTCCCTCATTGGTGAAGTTGCACCGCATCGTTTCCGCGGTGATGACGGGATGGGGAAGCTCAACGCCGAGCAGCGACCATGTTCCTGAACTCAGGTAGCACCAATCCGGCAGGAGAGATGAGGACGACTTGCTCAGGGCAGGAACCGCGGCGACGGCACTGGCGGTGTCGTGCGTTCCCGGAACGATGACCGTCACGGATTGTCTCAGTCCCGTCTCCTCGATTACCGACCCGCGTAAGGGAGCGAGCTCGCTGCCCGGCTTGATGAGTGGCGGCAGGATCCCGCGCGGCAGATCAAGCGCCTGGCAGAGTTTGTCGGACCAGACTCCTTGGCGAGCATCGAGCAGTTGCGTGGTCGATGCATCTGTATACTCACCAGCACGTTCGCCAGTCAGCAGCCACGCGAACAGATCGGGCATCATCAGCAGACTTTCCGCGACGTCCAGCAGCGGCGACCGCGCTTGCTTCAGAGCAAGCAGTTGATAAATCGTATTAAATGGCAAGAATTGCAGACCAGTAACATCGTAGATCTGTTCACGTGGTATGAAATTGAATGCTACTGGAAAAATCCCTTCAGTTCGCGCGTCGCGGTAGTGAACCGGATTCGCCAGCAGGGTGTTGTCGCGCCCGACCAAGCCAAAATCAACACCCCAGGTGTCGATACCAATTCCGTCCAGCGAGGCGTCCTGGCCAGCCACCTTCTGAATTGCGGTCTTGATCTCCCGATACAGGCTGGGGAGATCCCAGTGCAGTGTGTCGAGCAACTTGACCGGGCTGTTGGGGAAACGGTGGATCTCCTCGAGAACCAGGTCACTCCCATTGAAGCGGCCCAGGAGACCTCGTCCGCTCTCAGCTCCCAGATCAAGAGCAAGATAATTCGAAGACGCAGCCATTCGTTTCAGCTCTCCACATGAGGGGCTTTGTGGTAGACCATACGAAAAGAACTCAGCATGTCAGTCAACGTTTGCTCAATGGCATAGATTGGATCCCAACCAGTCTGAGTGTGCAGTTTGCTGCTGTCGGCAACGAGAAAAGGCAAATCGACGGGACGCACCCGAGAAGGCGCAACCTGAACCGGAATCGGAGCGTGGGCCTGTTGAATCAGATAACCGAGCGCGTCCGCCAGTCTGGTGCCTCGACCTGAACCAAGATTGTAGACCTCTCCCGCCTTGCCGTGCTGCGCGAGCAATCGATACGCTCGAACCACATCCCGCACGTCCGTGAAGTCTCGGACGATATCGAGATTACCAACCTCCACCTGAGTTTGACAGCCTGCTTCAACCTTGGCAACTTGCTGAGCCAGGGCGGGAAGAACATAGGTGGGAGACTGTCGGGGGCCCGCATGGTTGAACGGCCGGACCATGATCGTCTCAAGTTCGTGAGCGAGAAAGTACTGGATTCCCAGAAGATCAGCGGCGGCCTTGCTTGCGGCATAGGGATTGTTGGGACGCAACGGGCAGTCTTCCCGGACCGGCAGGAATTCCGCCGCTGGGTTGCCATAGCACACGCCGGAGCTTACCAGGACCACGCGCGGAGTGCACAAGGGCCCCGCGCGTCGGACAGCCTCGAGAAGGTTCAGCGTCCCACCAAGGTTGATCGCCCATGTGCCTCGCGGGTCGGCGAGACTGGCATGCGGATTCGACTGCGCTGCCAGATGATAGATTACCTCTGGCCGTTTTCGCTCCAGGAGATCGACGAGTTCCGACTCGCTAGTGGTGGTGAGGTCACATCGTTCGATTCGTACCCAGCGGCCCAGATGTGCCAGTTCGTCCGGCCAAACTCCCCTTGCCGAGAGACCGACAGCGACATCACCCATCTCGATGAGGTGCTCGCAGAGATGCCCCCCAACGAAACCAGATGCACCCGTGACGAGTACGCGCACGTTTATGTTTCTCTATCCCGGTGACGCTGTCGATTACCTGGGCAATTGTCGATAAGCCCCCGAGCGGATCCGCTCAACCCAATCCGCGTGTGTCCGATACCACTCGACCGTATCAGCAAGTCCTTGCTCGAAGGTCACCGCTGGGGACCATTTGAGTTCACGCTCGGCCTTCGTGCAGTTCACGGCATACCGCCGGTCATGACCTGGGCGGTCCGTCACGTATCGAATCAGTGATTCTGGTTTCTCCAAGAGTCGCAGCACGGCACGCGTCACGTCAATGTTATATCGTTCACTGCGGCCGCCAAAATTGTAGATCTCTCCCGGGCGTCCGTGGCGGAGGGCCGCCGAGATTCCACGACAGTGGTCGTGAACGTGAATCCAGTCGCGAACCTGCATCCCATCTCCATATACAGGCAAAGGAACATCTCTGAGAGCATTTGTAATAAAGAGCGGGATGAGCTTCTCGGGGAATTGATAGGGCCCGAAATTATTGGAACAGCGAGTCACCACCGTGGCCAGCTTGTGCGTGTGGTACGCGGCGCGAACGAGAAAGTCGGCTCCAGCCTTGCTTGCCGCATAGGGACTGTTGGGTGCCAGCGGCGTCGTTTCCGTGAAGGCCGGATCATCGGGCCTCAGCGTCCCATAGACTTCGTCCGTGGACACCTGAACATAGCGAGGGACCTTGGCCATCCTGGCCGCGTCAAGCAAACATTGTGTTCCTAATACGTTCGTACGCAGGAACGGAGTCGCGTCGTCGATTGACCGGTCCACATGGCTCTCGGCGGCAAAATTGACGATCGCATCAAAGTTGCCGCCCTTCACCAGCTCAAAAACATGGGCACGATCGGCGATGTCGCCGTGGACAAACTCGTATCGTGGTTCGGTGGAAAGATCCATCAGATTGTCGAGATTGCCGGCATACGTTAGAGCATCAAGATTTGTGATTGATATTATTGAATCAGCCTCAAGTTCGAGACGTACGAAATTCGCCCCGATAAACCCGCAACCACCTGTTACAAGAATCCGTCTCATCATGCCGCCTCTTCTCCTGCTAGTGGCCAAGGATCAGCTTCACATGGGACCGAGAATCGCCGAGACGTTGTGCAAACGCACGTGATCCCAGGTTCAGTCGTGAGCGGGCTCGGAACTCCCTTCGTCGGCGACCGGTTCTTGGCCCTGTGGGACAGCACTCGGGGTTTGGTCGACCGAGTCTGAATCCTCTGACCTTTCCAGCACTCCATGTCCCTCGAGGTCGTCCGCCTGTTCGACGTTGTCAACCGTGGTCAACTCCTCTTGCGGGAGTTTTGCGAGGTTCGTCACGGAGTCGCCTTCATCCAGCCGGATCAAACGGACTCCCTGGGTATTCCGGCCAATCGGACGGATATCCGCGACCCGCGTGCGGATCAGAATGCCCTTCGCCGTGGTGAGCATCACCTCGTCAGCATCGGTTACTTTGGCCACGGCCACCACCGGCCCGTTGCGATCGCTTGTCTTGATGTCGATTAGGCCCTTGCCTCCACGGTTCTGCGATCGGTACTCGGTCAGCATTGTACGTTTACCATAGCCGTTATTGCACACGGTGAGCAGACTGGCCGGATCGTCACTCCCATTTGCGACCACCATGCCCACAGCCTCGTCTCCTTCCTCAAGCGTGATCCCCTTGACGCCATAAGCTGGTCGGCCCATCGACCTCACATCACTTTCATCGAATCGAATGGCCATTCCGGACCGTGTACAGATAATGACCTGATCGGTGGCCCGTGTGCGGGCAACGCCGATGAGCTGGTCCCCCTCGTCCAATCCCAGCGCGATGATCCCTCGCTCAAGCGGCCGACGAAACGCTGTAAGCTGGGTTTTCTTCACGGTTCCACGCCGAGTAACCATCATTAAACACTCGTCAGCGGAGAATTCGCGGACTGGAACGAGGCCCGTGACTTTCTCTCCCTCGGACAACTGCAAGAGGTTAACGATCGCCCGACCGCCAGACGTCCTGGTCGCCATCGGCAGGTCGTAGACCTTGATCCAGTACACCTTGCCGCGATCCGTGAATAGCAATATATAATCATGAGTGAGTGCAACAAACATGTGCTCCAGGAAGTCGCCCTCACGAGTATTCGTCGCGGTGATTCCTCTACCGCCTCGGCCCTGGGCGCGATAGGTCGATGGAAGCTGGCGCTTGATGAATCCGTCATGTGTCACAGTGACAACCATGTACTCTTCGCGGATGAGCGCTTCTTTGTCGAAATATCCCAGTTCCTCATCGGAGATGAAGCTCCGCCTCGCGTCCGCGTACTTCGCCTTGAGGTCCGCCAGGTCAGACCGGATCAATTCCAGGATCAAGGCTTCGTCCACTAAAATCGCCTCGTAGCGGCTGATATCGCTCTTGAGGCTCAGATATTCCTGAGCCAGTTTGTCGACCTCGAGTCCCGTCAGCCGCTGCAACTGCATGGCCAAGATTGCGTCGGCTTGCATCCTGGTAAGGCTGGTTGACGCTTGAGCATCGGGGTTGTTCAAGGCTCTCCTCAAAACCTCGGCCGAGACTTCGATGCTCATGAGGCGGACACGAGCTTCCGACGGACTTGCGGAACTACGGATCACACGAATCATTTCGTCGATGTGATGAAGCGCGATCAAGAGTCCTTCCACGATGTGAGCACGCTGGCGAGCCTGACGCAGTTGATACTGGGTTCGCCGACGGATGACGTTGACGCGATGTTCCACGAAGAGCCGGAGAAACTCTTTGAGAGGCAGCGTCTTGGGGCGCCCATCCACCAAGGCGAGCATGATAACGCTAAAGGTGTCCTGAAGTGGAGAAAACTCATAGAGCTGATTCAGGACAATCGTCGGGTCTTCCCCCTTCTTGAGTTTGATGACGATTCTCACCGGCTGTTTCCGGTCGCTCTCGTCCACGATGTCCGCGACGCCCGTAATACGCCCGCCATTCACCAGTTCGGCGAGCTTCTTGAGCAGCGGTTCTTTGGTAAGCTGGTAGGGAATGTCGCTGAAAACGATCTGAGAGCGACCGTCTTTCTGCTCTTCGATGCTTGATCGGGCCCGGACAATCACCCGCCCACGGCCCGTGAGGTACGCTTCTTTAATTCCCAGACGTCCGCAGATCGTCCCGCCTGTTGGAAAATCCGGCCCCGGCAGGATTTCCATGATCTCATCAAGATCAATGGAGGGATTCTCGATGTAGGCAATGAGCGCGTCACAGACCTCACCCAGATTATGAGGCGGGATCGACGTCGCCATGCCGACTGCAATGCCGCCGGATCCATTCACCAGCAAATTGGGGAACTTGCCAGGTAAAACGCGTGGTTCTTGATATTTCTCGTCATAATTCGGCTGGAAATCCACCGTGTCGAGGGTGATATCCTCCAGCATTTCCGCGGCAACCGGGCTGAGTTTTGCTTCGGTATATCTCATGGCCGCGGGAGGCAATCCATGAATGCTCCCGAAGTTGCCCTGGCCCGTGATGAGCAGATGCCGCATGTTCCACCACTGAGCCATTCGCGCGAGCGTCGGATAGATGGAATTATCTCCGTGCGGATGATAACGCTTCATCGTCTCACCAACGATCCCGGCGCACTTACTCGTCGCCGAGCCGGGATTGAGACCCAAGTCGCGCATCGCTACGAGGATACGACGCTGAGAGGGTTTCAGCCCGTCTCGGATATCGGGCAAAGCCCTGCTAATGATGACCGACATGGCATAAGTGAGGTAGCTCTCCTTGAGCTCCTCTTCAATGTCAAGCGGTAATGGAGTCGCTGGTACGGTAGGCAATGATGATTCGGGGCTACTCATGCTGGTCCGATCCGTTCCTCTCCTCGAAAGCTGTCACGACGAAAGGTGTCAGCACTGATGCGTGCGCGCCAAGTCACTGGCGGACGATTCACAATAGCCGACCATTCTACGTAGTCTTGTACAATGATGCAACTCAATTGGAAAGTCCCAGTTTCGCTTTAAGTCCAAGTGGGGAAGGATGTTGGAAGGTTATCGTTTGAAAGGCGGAGAACTCGTTCAACTCCTGCTCTTCCATCTTGGTCGTTCCACTCAAATCAGCTCTCGGGCCGATTTCAAGGCCGTGGTCCTGGAGATCATGACCTCTGACTCGAGTCAAAGAGGCATGAGCCAACCACCCACCGGTGCAAGCTGGCCGAGGTGGGTTTGGCGATTCATGGCCGTCATTGGAATCACCGGCGGCCCCTGGCGGCGGCGAATGGCAGAAAATATTGTATTTTAATAAGTTACGGCGAATAGATCTCTCCCGCGGGTGAACCGAGGCCTCCTGAGTCGCCGGTTCCTGTTGAAGCGGGCGCACGACATAGTTTGTCTGAACAGGCGTTGACCAATCATATCTGAACAGAT
>JBMFUH010000156.1:0-10095 GCA_049966735.1 Isosphaeraceae bacterium | reverse complement strand
GCGCGGTAAGCTGCCGGATGCCGATCTGGCGTTGCTCGAAGGCCGGCTCGCCGACCCCGATCTCGATCAGGAGCCGCGGTCTCATCTGCTTTTTGCTCTGGCTGGGGTACTTGACGCCCGGGAAGACTACTCCCGCGCTGCCCTTTGCCTGCGTCAGGCCCATGCAATCCGTGTGGAGCTGGACCGGGATCGGCGGGAATATGTTCCGGCCGATCACGAACGCTTCGTCGACAACCTGCTGCGGCAGTTCGATGCGTCTTTCTTCGAGCGGACCGCGGGGCTGGGGCTGGACACGCGTCGGCCGGTCTTCGTCTTTGGCCTGCCACGTTCCGGCACGACTCTGATCGAACAGATCCTCGCCAGTCATCCCCAGGTATTTGGGGCAGGTGAACTGCGGTTAGCCCGCCTGTCATTCGACTCCATGCCCAGGGCCCTCGACCGCGCCGACCTCCCTATAAACTGTATCCCCCATCTTGACGAGCCAGCCAGCCGTCGCCTGGCCCAGCAGCATCTCGACTCCCTCCACGCCCTCGACCAGGGCCGGGCCGACCGGGTCGTGGACAAGATGCCAGATAACTACATGTATATAGGATTGCTCGCTATTCTTTTTCCTCAAGGCGTCTACATCCATTGCCGTCGTGACCTGCGCGACGTGGCCGTGTCGTGCTGGATGACCGATTTCCGGAGCCTTCGCTGGACGCATCAACCCGAGCATATCGGTTCCCGCTTTCGCCAGTACCTGCGCCTGATGGAGCACTGGCGGGCCGTGCTTCCCCTTACAGTGCATGAAGTGAGGTACGAGGAGACCGTGGAAGACCTGGAAGGGGTCGCGCGTCGGTTGGTGGCGGCCTGCGCCCTGCCTTGGAATCCGGCGTGTCTGGACTTCCACCGCACGCGCAGGCCGGTCCGCACGGCCAGCATTACCCAGGTTCGCCAGCCGATCTATCGGCGATCCGTTGCTCGCTGGAAGCACTACGAACGAGAACTGGCCGAACTCTTCTCGGCGATTCCCGCCGAGAGTTGAGGGTGCAGCATTGCGAGGGTGAATTGCAATGGCCCGCTTGTGATTCCCAGAAGGCGCTACTCTTTCAGCCCATTCGCGATCGTGGCGAACAACTCCATGGCGGTCTGGAGGTCGGCGGCGATCTCCTGCGCTAGCACGTCGGGCTCTGGGAGGCTGTCAGCGTCTTCCAGGCTCTTGTCCTTGATCCAGAAGATGTCGAGGTTCAGCTTGTCACGCTTCGCAAGCTCTTCGTAGGGGAACGAGCGCCAGCGCCCTTCCGGGTTCGTCTCGCCGAAGGTCGCCTTGCGGTGATGTCGGTTCTCGGGATGGTAGCAGGCCACGAACTCATCCAGGTCTGCGCGTTTCAGTGGCTTCGTCTTGAGGGTGTGGTGGATATTGGTACGGTAATCGTAGACCCACAGGGCCTCCGTCCACGGCTTTTCACGGGCGGGCTTGGCGTCGAAGAAGAGGACATTCGCCTTCACCCCCTGGGCGTAGAAGAGCCCGGTGGGAAGCCGCAGCAGGGTGTGAACGTCTGCCTGCTCCAGCAACTTGCGCCGCACGGTCTCACCCGCCCCGCCCTCGAACAGCACGTTGTCGGGAACGACGATCGCACAGCGGCCGTTGATCTTGAGCAGGCTCTTCACGTGCTGGAGGAAGTTCAACTGCTTGTTCTTGGTCGACGTCCAGAAGTCGGGACGCTCGTAGGCTTCGTCCTCCTTCTCCAACTCGCCCTCTTCGTTGACGATGGCGAAGGTTGATTTCTTGCCGAAGGGCGGATTGGTCAGGACCAGGCTCACTCGGTTGCCATCGCCCGGCGGGCTGGCGAGGCTGTCCTTCCCCGAAACGATCGGGCAAGGGTCGGCGTCGATGCCGTGGAGCATCAGGTTCATGATGCAGAGCCGGGCGGTGTTGGGGACGAGTTCCCAGCCCTTCACGAAGCCCCGCTTCATGTGCTTCTTCTGGTCAGGGTCGAGGTCTTTGCCCTGGTGGCGCACCACGTAGTCGTAGGCGTTCAGGAGGAAGCCCCCTGTGCCGCACGCCGGATCACTCACGGTGTCGGCGGCGGTGGGTCGGGCGCAGTCCACAATCGCCTTGATGAGTTCTCGGGGCGTGAAATACTGCCCCGCACCCTTCGGGCTTTCGGCGGCGCTCTTGGAGAGGAGCCCCTCGTAGATGTCGCCCTTCACGTCAGCCTGCATCGACATCCACTTTTCGGGCTCGATGAGATCAACGATCAGACGGCGCAGTGTGACGGGGTTCTGGATTTCCGGCTTCGCCTTCTTGAAGACCTCCCCAAGCATCCCCGGCTGCGTGCCGAGCTTTTCGAGGATGTGACGATACTGCGCCTCCAGCGCATCGCCCTCCTTCGCCAGCAAGCTGGCCCAGTCAAAGCCAGCGGGGACGATGGGCTTCCGGTTGTAGGGCGGCTTGGTCTGCTCATCCGCCATCTTCAGGAAGAGCAGGAAGGTGATCTGCTCCACGTAAGCCATGTAGCTCAAGCCGTCGTCCCGGAGGACGTGGGCGAAGTTCCAGGCTTTGCTCACCACCTGCTGCGTGTCGGTGCTCATCGGCTCGGTTTGCCTTCAAGAGAGTCGGGAGTGCCCCAGGAGGCAGTTGGCACGCGGCACAAGCCGCCCTAGAGGAACATCAAGGGCGTGGAGCCGCCCTTCGGGCGGCGACCTCGCCGTGGGGTTCGTGGGCTGCGGTTGGTTGCGGTGGACGCTGCGTTGTGCCGCTCTCGAATGCGCTCCAGGAGTTTCTCGGCGGGCTCGTCGGTGGGGTCTTGGGGCACAAGGCGACCCTCGAATGCCCGCTTCAAGATGCCCTGACGCAGCCGGGCGGCACGCTTCAAGTTGGCGTCCACTTGGGCTTCGATTTCGTCAAGGATAGAGAAACGGCGCTCAACCTCCTGAACGATCTCTCCTTGCTCTGCCAAGGGAGCGAGGGGAAACGCCAGGTAGCTGTTCACGGGGCTGACGAACTGCTGGAACTCCCGATAGGTCTGCCGCCCGAGGTTGCTGCGATCCACAAGGAACAAGACCCGCTTCGCGCCGCCGAATTTGATGAGCCGATAAGTGGCGTTCACGGCGGTGAAGGTCTTTCCTGATCCGGTCGCCATCTGGATCAGAGAACGAGGCTTGTTTTTCGCTAGCGACTGCTCCAGGTTTTCGATGGCTCGCCTCTGCACCGACCAGAGCTTCGAGTTGTCCAGCGGAGGGAGCGCCTGGAGCTTGCCACGCACCTGGGCATCAAGTTGTGCAAGGCGAAGAAGCTCCTCCGGTCTGTGGAACGTGAAGACCTCACGGCTCCTGGCATCTGGCTCCAGGAGGTTCGTGAACTGCGTCACCGCCCCCGTGGACTCGTAGGAGAAAGGGAGTGGACTGGAGTGCGCCGGGATTTCCGGGGGCAGCGCCCCGGCATACTTTGCAGATTGGGTCTCGACCCCGATGAGGGGATGCCCCTTTGGCTTCGCCTCCACGACGCCAATCGCCTTGCCCCCGGCGTAAAGCAGATAGTCGGCTTCGCCGGTGAGCATGGGGAACTCACGGACAGCGATCCCCCGAGCCGCCGAGAGGTTCATCTCGTTCCGGTTCTGCACCACCCACCCGCACTGGGCGAGTTGGCGATCAATGTCTTGTCGGGCGGATTCTTCGGGCGTCATTGGAGGGGTAAGCCCCACGACATCGTGCTGAAGCCTTCCGCGGCGTAAGGGGGATGGCAGCTTGCGAACGATGGCTGCAAGCTGCCTTGTGCTTATTCTACAACGTCTCGGACATGAGGTCCGAGGGCCGGCAGTCAGGGGCTCCCAGGGCACTCGGGGCCGGGAACGTCGCTGGCTTGCGGGCGCCGATTAGGTGCAGAGTGCCGGTAAGGTGTCCCGAGCGGAAAGTGGGAATTCTGGCGCTGTTCAAACCCAGGCGGCAGTCCCTTGACGCCGGTTAGCAGTCACGCCGGCCTTTAGAACCGATTTCGCGGGTTATGGGGAGTTTTCCGTATAATCATTGTTTTAACGAGAAATGAGGCGATTTCTTGTCTTCGATGGGGTTCGCGACCCGAAACGCGAGGTATAATATAGGTGGAATAGGAAAGCGGGGGCATTATGCGCCTCACGTCAGGAGCACAATCACCCATGACTGCGCGAAAAGCCCCTCCACTGCCCACGCGGGAATCGGAAATCGGAAATGCCCGGTACTGCCCACTGCCCACTTTGTGCTCGAAAAGACGCCGTCGTACAGTGGTGTACAAACGCTGGAATTTCGTCGAAAAAGTGCCATCTAGTGCCACTTTCCAGGGCCTCAAAATCAACCTTGAGCCTGCAGATCACGCGCCGGAAGTCGTTTTAGGATCGTCACTTGGAGTGCTTATGCATCCATCCATCTGAGTCGAAAACCCGATGTGCCCAACTTCGGTCAAAAGTGCCACATCAACGATCGCTGAGTGTTCACTAGGTTGTCCGGTCGTCGCCGCCGCGGGGCGATCGCCTGGTGATGCATGCGTGATGCGGCGAGGTTTCGAGAAGAGATCGGGGGCGGTTCGGCAGTTCGCGATCGCGCCAGCGTGAAGCCCGGGATGGATCAACCGGGGCCGTGCGAGATCTAGAATTGTCGGAGGGGGGTAACAAGCCCGTTTCGAAGCGAGGCTGGAAGATGATGGAAGAGCTGCTCGCGCGCCTGGGGCTCTCCGAGATCAACAGCGGCAACTCGGCCGCGGAGGGCTGCTCGCGCCCTCGCGGCAAGGAGCTGGCGTCCATCAACCCGGCGACTGGCCAGCCGATCGCCAGGGTCAGGATGGCGTCGACCGAAGACTATGACGAGATCGTCGATCGGGCGGCGCGGGCCTTCCTGGAATGGCGCTCGGTTCCTCCGCCGATCCGGGGAGAACTGGTCCGCCGGATTGGTCTGGCCCTCCGCGAACAGAAGGCGGACCTGGGGCTCCTGATCACGCTCGAGACCGGCAAGATCCGGTCCGAGGGTGAGGGCGAGGTCCAGGAAATGATCGACATGTGCGACTTCGCCGTGGGGTTGTCGCGGCAGCTTCATGGGCTGGTGATCGCCAGCGAGCGACCGGAGCATCGGCTGATCGAGCAGTGGCATCCGCTCGGTCCCATCGGCATCATCACGGCCTTCAACTTCCCCGTCGCGGTCTGGGCCTGGAACGCGATGATCGCGGCCGTTTGCGGCGACACGATGGTCTGGAAGCCGTCGCCCCTCGCGCCCCTGGCGGCGATCGCGGTCGAGCGCATTGTCGAGGAAGTGGCCCAGAGCATGGGCGTTGCCGCGGTCTTCAACCTGTGCGTGGGTGAGACCGGGGAGATCGGCGAGCGGATGCTGGAGGACGTCCGGCTCCCCTTGATCTCGGCCACGGGGTCGTGCCGGATGGGCCGTCACGCGGCGGAGGTCGTGGGCCGGCGCGGGGGGCGAACGCTCCTGGAACTGGGAGGCAATAACGCGATCATCATCGCGCCCAGTGCCAACCTGGAGCTGGCGATCCGCGGCACGGTTTTCGCCGCGGTCGGGACCGCGGGCCAGCGCTGTACTTCGGCCCGTCGCCTGATCGTTCATGAATCGGTCCATGACATGTTCGTAGACAGGCTGTGTGTTGCCTACCAGAGCTTGCGAATCGGCGACCCGTGGGAAGAGGGCGTGCTGGTGGGTCCCTTGATTCATGAGTCGGCAGTCGCGTCGATGATTGCCGCTCTCGATGCCGCGAGGCACCAGGGCGGAGAGCTGGTGTGTGGAGGCGGACGGCTGGATCGGCCCGGGTTTTTCGTCGAGCCGGCGATCGTCCGGGCCGAGCCGGGGATGCCCATCGTGGCCCAGGAGACATTTGCGCCGATTCTTTATGTGATGAAATACCATGATTTTGAAGAGGCGATCGCCATCCAGAACGGCGTGGAGCAAGGGCTTTCCTCGGCCATCTTCACGAGCGACCTCCGCGAGGCCGAGCTGTTCCTGTCGGTCCAGGGATCGGATTGCGGCATCGCCAACGTCAACATCGGGACCTCGGGCGCGGAGATCGGCGGGGCCTTCGGCGGCGAGAAGGCGACCGGCGGGGGACGGGAAGCCGGCTCGGACGCCTGGAAGGCGTACATGCGGCGGCAAACCTGCACCATCAACCATGGTTCCAAGCTGCCGCTGGCCCAGGGAGTGAGGTTCGACCTGGCAGAGGGCGTTGAGACGTAGCGGACCGCGGGCGCAGCCAGAGCTTCGGCACGGCCGCGCCTGCCTGGTTTCGCGCCGGGCTGAGAAGTGGGAGAGCGGACCTCGAGACTCTCGGCTGGCATGTTCTTCCTCGGCAGGCTCGGCTTGAATAAAATCAAAGTGATCCGGAGTCGCTCGACCTCGCCGCGGGCGGATCGTGAACTCCTGAGATCCGAGGACCGCAGTGATGATCCCAGCACGGGAACTGGTTGAGCGCGCCGCCTATGATCGCTGGCAACGCCGAGGCATGCACCACGGGGCCGACCGCGAGGACTGGGTTGCCGCGGAGCAGGACGTGTTCTTCGCTCTGAACTACGAGACGGTCGCCGAGTACCAGCTTTCCGGAGGGGCGGCGAAGGTGATTGGCAACGTCCGCCGGCCCCGTTGCCGGTTCTGCGAGCAGTCTCCTCCCCGCGCCAGCTTCTCCTACGTTCGTCACGCTCTGCCCGAAGAACTGGGCAATGTCGCGCTCTCGACGCGCGAGATCTGCGACGAATGCGCCGACCAGTTCAACCAGACGATCGACAAGGATTTCCAGCGATTCTGGGAATCACTCGCAGGTCCGCGCGGTGGTACGGCCTCGCTTCGGGAACTGCGCGCGCCTCTGGGCCTGCCGATCCCCGCATACAAGGCGCTGATCCGCATGGCCCTGTCGATCATCCCCGAAGAGGAGCTTCCCAGTTTCACCGACACGATCGAGTGGGTTGGCAACCCCGACCATGAGTTCGACAGTGGTCTCTTTGGAGGGGTGGGTTGTCTGTTGTATCAGGTCCATGCGCCCTGGCCTGGGCCGTGGACCAGCTTGACCCGCCGGGTTGATGAGGATGCGCCTCTGCCTTACATGCTCTTCTTCCTCGGGTCGGGTCGGGTCGTTTTGCAGCTTCATCTGCCTCTCTGTTCCCAGGACCAGGATCTCGACGGCATGGAGGCACGCATGCCCGAGCTATCGTTCTCGACGGGAATCGGGTTCGACCTCCGCGCGGCCGCCTGTGTGGCCTTGCCTCTGAATTCCCCCGCCCGGGCATCTCGGCCGGTCCGGTTTCGCCTCTTTTGATCACCTTGACGAGCGATCTCGCCGCGGCTTCGTACAAACCGAGCAGACAGGCGTCCGGGAAACGCACTTGGTTGGAGGCCCGCCTTCGGCCGGTCCCGATCCCCGGCGCGCCGGGGGACTCCAGCGGGAGGCGAAGGCGCATCGGCCGCGGCGCATTCTACTCTGGTCGGACGAGAATCTCCGACCCACGTCACGAGCGTTTCATACAAGGAGTCGCACGACGTCACACTGGGCGTGACCCACGGGCCTTGACCACGATCACATGCGGCGAATCGCAGTGATGTTGAGCGAGAACTCGCAAAAAATGCGCAATCCTGAAAAATTTTTCTAGACGTAGAACATTGCAGCTAAAAGGCTTCTGAACAAATCCACGATAGCTAATGGATCAACTCGCCAGAACGTACCGCACTGTCTAATTAGACGTTTCGAGTCACACGGGCCGCATCGCTTTCCCGGCGTTCGGAAGCGACGTGGCCCGCGTCTTTTCACCGAGGAACCATCATGGCCGATTCTACGACTCCCGCTCCCGTGGCTCCTGCCGGAACTGCTTCGCTCACCGACATCAAGGCCGCTCTGGCCGACATTCCGGTCATCGCGGCCGACCTGTCGAAGATCGTGGCCGACGTGAAATCCGGCAACCTGCAGCAGCTTCCGACGCTGGTCAGCGATGCCAAGGCATTCATCAAGGACTTCGCCGATTGCCTGGGAAAAGCGCAACAGGCGGTGGCGGAACTGCGGGGCCTGTTCTCATGAGTGAATCCACCTCCACCCCCAGCGCCCCTACCGCCCCCACCCGGGTTGACCTGCCCGCTGGGACCTATTCCATCCCCACCTCGGCGTATCTGCTGGTCCTGGATGGTCCCGGAGGACATCTGGTAAAATCGACTGTCCCCGGTTCAATCCTGGATCTGGTGAAGCCGCCGTCGTCGATCAGCCCGGCGCCAGCCACTCCCGCGAAACCATCAAGGACGGTTTCCATGTCGGCGGGCCTGAGTTGGCTGCTCGTGCTGGGAGGGCTCATCCTGGGCTCTCTGGGCTATCACCTGTGGGCCGTGCACCACACGGCGCCCTCACCGGTCAACCCGACACCGACGCCAAATCCAGCACCGACGCCAAATCCAGCACCGACGCCAAATCCAGCGCCGACGCCAAATCCAGCACCGACGCCAGCGCCCACGCCGAGCCCGGCTCCAGCCCCGGTCCCATCTCCGGGGCAGCCGGACTGGCTTGGGCAGTCGTCCCGGATCGTGAGGCCCGAGGAGGCATCGCCCTTCGTGCAGCGCCAAGCCGAACCCCTTCCGCTGGAGTGGCGGCCGTTGCCGTGGGCTGTCGGATGGGAAGGGTACGGCAGAGACGTCGACGGCAAGTTCCTGATCGCAACCTGGCGGAAGAGGCAAGCTCCTGTCCTCGTGGTACCCGCGCTTCTGCGGTTGTTCCGGGTCTTCCTCCAGGTTCCTCACTGTCCCACCGGTCTCACTCCGTGAAGCGATTCAGACTCGCCGAACTGGCGAGAGGATTCAACATGCCGACGACATTAGGTAAGTCAACCGATCGCTTGAGATTCCCGAAGGTCGGACTGCCCGACGCGACCGCCATGAGCTGTCAGGGGAACCTCACGACCGGAGTTTATGACGTCGTGGTCAGGTCTGGCGACAACGGCGCTCCGTCGAGCCAGGTCAGTCTCAGGGTCACCATGTCAGGATGGAAGCTCCTCGGATGAACGAATTCGTCGATTCACTCAAGATCTTCGCCGCAGCCGGGGCGGGGGGCGGCGTGGCTGGAGCGATCTCGCACGATCAAATCCTGACGTGGTCGGGAGCTGCCGTCGCCGTCGGTTCGGCCCTGGTGACCGCGGCCGTCGCCGCCTATCACAAGTATCGCGAAGCCAGGCGCGACGAGGACACCAAGGACCGACGGAGTCAGCTCGAAGATATCCGCAAGCTGACTCGCGTGCAGGCGGATCTCGAAAGCCGGATCAGTCGGTCCGAGACCGCGGTTACCTCGCTGTCAGACCTGGTCGAGCGGGTCCGTTGCCGGTATCCGAACCCCGACGGCACCGCCCGGTGCAGTGATCCGAAACTCTGCCCACCCGGATGTCATCCTGAGCCGAAGGTGTCTTGATCTTCGGCCGGTCGCGCCCGGCTCATCCGCCGGTCGCAATTCTGATACACCCCTCGACGCCCGGTTGCCCCAGGGATCGTTCCCTGGAGCGGCCGGGCATTTTTTCGTTGGGAAGGGCCGATTTTTCTCCATAATGGCGGCGAGACAGCGAAAGAACAAAGACGCCGCCGGTTTGATTCGAGAGTCGAACGGCTGACGGGTATCAGGGCTCGGTTATCATTGACTTACATCACGACTCATGATCGCGGATTGCAGCGTCGAGGTATTCGTGAGTCATGGTTTCTTCATGATCTAGAGGTGTAGTCGAAGCGGCCACGGCCCTCGGTAATCCGTGCTCAATCGCTCACGGTGGCAATGGGTTTCTGAGCGGTTGAGAAGAAATCAAGGGTGTTCTCGAGCCAAGCTTGGGCGGGGGTCAAGGGAAGTTGCAGGAGCAGCAGGGCGAGGTCGGCGCTGGAGAGCCGGGTCTCCAGAGTCCGCGAGAAGGGAGGGGTCAAGAGCCGGCGCGGCCACTCGCGAACCAGGCGGCCGAGGAAAAGGAAGGCCAGAAGCTCATCGGGCCGGACGTCGGCCGACACGTCGGCGAGCACGCCTTGAAGCGTGAGCAGGGTCTTGCGGAAGAGGATCATGTCGGCTTCGGGGCGCAGCCGCGCGCGGAGCACGGCGTTGTCGAGCAGGTCGGTGAGCCAGGAGAAGCCGGGAAAGGCGCCCTG
>JBMFUH010000155.1:0-10137 GCA_049966735.1 Isosphaeraceae bacterium | reverse complement strand
GGCGAGAGTCCGGCCGCGGCTTCCGAACCGAGACCGAGACCGCCTATCTTTCGGATTCCCGTGGTACACCCCCTCCGTCCCGCGATCAAAGCCGAGCCTCCCGGGCCCAGAGGTCGATTTCTGCTCTGGGTCGACACCGTGGGAGGCTATCTGGTCTGCCTCGACGATCGGGTCGTGCTGGGCAGGGCCGGCCCGGACAGTCCGGCGGACGTGCCGCTCATGGGAGACCTGTCTCGCTCGCATGCCACGCTGATTCGGAGCGGCGAGAGCTATGTCCTCCAGGCCCATTATCCGTCATTCATCAATGGCAAGTCGGTCGCCGACAAGACGCTGGTTCGCGATGGCGATGTGATCCGACTGGGTTCGACCGTGGAACTCGAGTTCCGCCAGCCCAGCCCGGTCAGCGCCACGGCTCGGCTGGCCATCGTCAGCCGACATCGCCTGCCGCTGGCGGTGGATGGCGTTCTCCTGATGGCGGAGACCTGCATCGTGGGAGAATCGCGCCAGGCTCATATTCTGGCCCCCGCACTCAAGGAGCCGGTCGTTCTTTACCGCCAGGGCGGTGCGCTCTGGTGTCGGGCCGCTGGCAGTTTCGATGTTGATGGCCGCACCTGCGCGGCGCGCGCCCCGTTGACCCTGGAATCCAGCGTCCTGGGGGACGGTTTCTCCTTCAGTCTGGAACCTCTTCGCTTACATAGTGTCTAAGAGTACTGCAATCCGCAAGCGACGGAAGCCTCGCCGTTGCCGGGGCTAGGGAGTCGCAGACATGATGAGCGCGACGGCCAAACCACTCTCCGGCGCCGATCTGGACGAGACGGCAGTGTACCAGAGAACCGACCTTTCAGGTTCCGGGCCCGAAGAGCCCACAGGAAACTCCGAGATGCCCAACCCTCAACCCGCTCCCCAGACCCAGGGCCGCTATACATTCAGCTCGGGCGCTTGCCCACTCGAGGGTTACACGATCAAGCGAGCCATTGGCCGCGGAGGCTTCGGCGAGGTCTACTACGCCACCTCCGACTCAGGAAAGGAAGTCGCGCTCAAGCTGATCCTGCGCAATCTCGAGGTCGAGCGCAGGGGCGTCATGCAGTGCATGAACCTCAAGTGTCCCAATCTGCTGACGATTTTCGACCTGAAAACCAACGACGCCGGCGACAGCTTCGTCATCATGGAGTATGTGGCCGGCCCTAGCCTGGCGAGCGTGCTCAAGCAATATCCGGAGGGCCTCCCGCTCAGCGAAGTCCGGCACTGGCTCAAGGGACTGGTCGAAGGCGTCGCCTATCTCCACGATCACGGCATCGTGCACCGCGACCTCAAGCCGGCCAACCTGTTCATGGAAGAGGGAATCGTCAAGATCGGCGACTACGGCCTGGCCAAGCTGATCACCCCCAGCCAGAGGAGCGAACACTCCGAGAGCATCGGCACCTGCCATTACATGGCCCCGGAGGTCGGCTCCGGCAAGTATCACAAACCGATCGACGTCTACGCCATCGGCGTGATCCTCTATGAGATGCTCACGGGATGTGTGCCGTTCGACGGCGAAACCGTCAACGAGGTGCTCATGAAGCACCTGACGGCGCGGCCCGACCTGACGGTCCTGTCCGAGCCGTTCCGGACAATCGTGGGCAGAGCCCTGGCCAAAGATCCGATCCTCCGTCCCGAGCGGGTCTACGACCTGCTTCCTCCGGAGGACGCGCCCCGGATCCCCGAGGTCCGGATCATCGGTGAGGGCAAGAAAGGAACCGTTCCTCCCAGCGCGGGCCCCGCGCCTCGATCGGAGCCCGAGGAGATCTTGCACATCGGCTCGGAGGAACCGGTCTTCTACATCGGCCCGGAGACTCGCCCTCCAGTACGCCGGCGGACAGTCCAGGAGCGCATCCGGGCCAACTGGGAGGCATTGAAACGGCCGGAGGCTTATCGTCGCTCGACCGCCCGACCGCCGCGTCCCGCGCCGGCTCGTCCCCAGCCGGTCGCCGCGCGACCCCGGCCAACTCCTGTCCCTGTTCGACCGGCAGCCGTCCGGGTCCCACCGCCAGAGCCACCGCCCGCGCCCAGCACACGAGTCCGTGTTGCCGAATTGACCGGCTCGATGCTCTGGGCAGCCGTCATGCTGGCCCTGCTCACGCTTCCCGCCGCGGCCGCGCTGGGAGTTGACCTGGAGCGAAGCCCCGATCAACTCGCCTACATCTTTGGACTGGGCCTGGCGGGAACCTGGGCGGCCTTGGTTTGCAACAAGCTGTTCGAGAGTCGATCTCTTGACTCGTCCACGCGCAGATTGGTTGCCCTGATCGCCGGGCTGGTGGTGGGAGCGATTGCCATCGCCCTGGGCTCGGCCATGCAACTCGACCTTTCTCCGCAGCGTCAATACATCAGCAACCCTCAGAGGCTCGAACCGTTCTACTTCGGACTGCTCTACGCCGCGAGCGCCGGTTGGTACGGCCTCACGGTTCGCGATCGAAGAAGACGGTTTCGCCTCCTCCCCTTGTTCTGGACCGCCTTGCTGGCCGCGGGGCTCGCGCCGCTCTGGCCGTATGAGCGTCCGGACGGGATCGCCGTCGCGGTGCTCATCGCGACCACGACCCAGATCGTCAGCCCCTGGAGCGAAATCAGCGCGCGTTACGCCGAGTACGTCAAGGCTGCCGCCAAGCAGAAACGCAACGTCCGCGAGATCAACGTCACCATCACCGGATGAGCCGTGCACTTTACCTTCAAGCCCGAATGCCGGGAGCGGGTGGTCAGATGAAACGCGTTCTCCTTCTCCTTCTTCTGGTTATGATAGGGGCTTGGATCTATTTCGCTCGGCGCGACGAGCAAGCGCGGCGAGCCGCTTCCCACGCGCAACACCAGGTTCGCGTCGCGTTGGCGAAAGCCCGGCTCGGGCTTCGGCACGGCCCGCGCCAAGCCCGTCAAGAAGTCCACCAGGCTCTGCATGACGCCCCTCAGGAAGCTCGTGAGGCACTGGTCGAGATCGACGACGAATCCCTCCCCGAGGCATTGGGGCCGCCTCCGCCCGTCCCAACTCCTCCGCTCCCCGATTCACTCCCTCGATCTCCGGGACTCGTGACTCATCCGCGGCCCCTTGCCCCTCCTCGCCCCTCGGTTGCCGTCGTTCGTCTCCAGCCGGGACGACAACCAACGGCCATCGTCAAGGCTGAGAACCTGCGCACCATCGTGGGGCTGGTCTCCGCCACGGAAGAGCGTGCTCGGGATGAAGCGCGGAAGAAACTGAATGAAGAAGTCGCCACCTGGCTCGAACTGAACGGCCTGCCTCGGTCCTGGGTCCCTCCGTCCAGCCTTATCGACGACATGATCGTCGAGTCCAGCGTCAAACCGGTGGTCAAGGAGTACGGCACCGTCTATGAGACCCGGCTCAAGGCTGACTTTTCCCCCGAGCGGCGGGCTTTCTTTCACCAGAGTTACAAGCACCAGCTCGTTCATGGCCGCCTGATTGCTCTCGGGGCTGCTCTGGCGTTCGTCCTGACCTGTCTGGGGGCGATCTCCGGCTACATCCGCGCTGATGAGGCCACCAAGGGCTATTACACCACCCGCCTCCGGCTCCTGGCGGCCGCCGGCGTGGGGGCGGCGGGCATGGCAATCTACCACATGATTGCCTGACCCGCGCACGGCTGCTCGGAATCGCGGAAAGGTTCCAAGGGAGAGGATAGCCAAACGCCCCAAGATCCGTTTAGAATCCACACAGGGCGATCAACTCAATGACGGGACCCTGAACGGGGCGGATTTGTTCCATGTCAGTGACCGACACAGACGCGCTCCTGGTCCGGCAAGTACGTGCCGGAGATGCTGACGCGTGGCATCAGCTGATCGAGCGATTTGAAGGACGGCTGCTGGCCTTCGTCGACAGCCGCCTGCATGATCGGGCCGCCAGTGAAGACGTCGTCCAGGAGACGTTCATCGGTTTCCTGACCAGCTTGCCTCATTATGACGAGAAGCGGGACATGGAGGCCTACCTCTTCTCGATCGCCGCCCACAAGCTGACCGACCACCTGCGGAAACAAGGGCGACGACCGATCGACCAGTTTGGCTCCGACGATCACGGCCGACCGCTCGATGAAGTCCCCGGGAGAGCGCGTGCCGCCTCGAGCATCGCTCGCAGCGGAGAGCGCCAGAAGGCTGAAGAGAAGCTCTTGACCGACGCGATGGGTCAGCTCATCCGCGAGTGGCTGGCCCGCGGAGATTATGACCGGATTCGCTGCCTGGAGCTCTTGATCGTCAAGAACTGGGCCAACAAAGACGTTGCCAGGTACTTGAATATCACGGAGCAGGCCGTCGCCAGCTACAAGTTCCAGACGATCGCTCGACTCAAGGAGATGGCGCGGCGAGCGGGGCTCAGTCTGGAAGAACTCGGGGAAGGTTAATCTGATGACGAACCATCCCAGGCGAATTGCCTCAGATCCCGTTCGCGACTATCCGGACAATCAGGCCCATCGCGATCATTTGCCGTCGCTGGCCCCGATTAATGACGAGACGCTGCGGAAGTACCTGGTCGACGCTCTCCCTCCGGAAGAACTCGCACGGGTCGAGAAGGCCCTGCGAGACTCGGCACAACTTCGAGAGCGGCTGGAGGATGTGCGGCATCACCGCGAGGATGTGCATCTCCACACTCTCGGGGCGATCTGGCATCGTTGTCGTCTGACCTGTGCGAGCCGCCAGCAGCTTGGGAGCTATCTCCTGGATGCGCTTGACCCTGATCTCGCGAGCTACATCAAGTTTCACATCGAGGTTGTCGAATGCCCCTACTGCCGGGCGAATCTGGCGGATCTGGAACGGCGGCAAGCCGGACATCCCAGCGCCTCCACCGCGGCCCGCGGCAAGCGATTCCTTGAGGCCACCCGAGACTTGCTGGGCGAGGAGGGAAATCGGACCTTTTGAAAGAGCCAACGCATCGAGCGTATCGCTACTTGGCCCGGTTCGTCTTGGCTGTTTCGCGTAATCCCCCAGGTCCGACACGCGCTGGGTCCGCTCCAACTTTCTTCCTCGTTGTTTGCTTGACCTCGAAGTCCTTGGGTTCGATGGATTCGGGATGTGTCTCAGGTTGACCCAGAAACTCGACAGGCCCCGGAATGAGTTCGTGGGGCTTGACGAGATTGAGCCACTTCTCCCGGTCAATTCTTTCCGCGGCTCCACCAGTGGCTGGCTTTTCTACCGGGACAACCCAGAATGGGCCAGTGACCTCAAGCTGGTTGCCCGCATCGAGCCAACCTACTGTTCGAGGATTCCACTTCGTCTCCGCCGGGTTGGGCACCCAACCAATCAACGTCTTCGATTGAATAGCACATGCACTGATATCGACTTGAAGAGAAGAACTCGGCGCGAACCCTTTAAGCCGAAGCAGGCCTTCGCCCACCACGGTGCAGTGATCAAGGATCAACTGTCGCGTATCAGATCGACCGCCGGGGTAACGCTCGACTTTCATGGCCCAGCCGGCAAAATCAGCCTTGTCCGGAGCTGAACCCCGCGCCGAGGGTTGCGTCGAGCCAATGATGATCGTGTTACGCAACTTGGCCTTGGAACCGCCGCTCGCGTGGAACTCGACCACCGCATCGAGCCCTTGAAAGCAACAATCCTCAACAGTCAGGTTGCCCCCGTCCATCAGGATCGCTCCCGAGCCAGGAACGCCGGTGTTGCCTTTGACCTGGAAATGGCAATTGCTCAATCGCGCTTCGCCGGCCGTCTCGATGACCGGCGCGGCCTCTTTACCTTCTTTTCGCCCCGTGTAGTCGATGATGATCTTGAGTCCTTGCACGACCAGGTTCGTATCCGAACCCAGGGTGAGAAATGGCTTCTGTCCCTTCATCACGACAACGAGCGCCGCCTCAACTCCTGGAGCGGAGCGGATCTTGAACCAGCTATTTGTTGGAGAGGTCATTTGTTCGGGAATCGCCGCGAGAGTCAGGGGTTCAGCATTGCTCAGCTCGACCCACCCCTCCGCCCCCACAGCCATTCGTAAAGCCTCGACCAGGTTCTTGGCTGATTGGATTTCTCCATCGTTGCCGACCACACTGATCGGGGATCGCGTTCCACCGCTCGGAGCATGCTTACCACTGGATTTGGAGTTTCGTATGACCTTGTGTGTCGAGGATGTTTCCTTCGGCTGATCTTGCTTCCCTCGATGGGCGCTTGAGTAAACAATAGCCAGAAAGACGAAGAGCACAATCGTGGCCACAATGCCAATCAGCAAAGGCCGCCGAGCAGGTCCAGAGAGCATCTTCAGTCCAGCGATGGCTTGGGAGATCTGGGCTGGTGTGGGAAATGTTGGTAGACGCTGTTTTTTCTCTGAGCCTTCGACATCCGACCGAGACTTTGAGCGGCTGAGTGCTTCGCTCAAGGATGGCTCCGGTCCCAGATCCAGAAAGAGTGGAACACCGTCGTTGCTATGCACATTTCCAGTATCAAACGGCGAGATGAAGGACGCGGCAGGACTGGCATTCGCTCCATCATCCGCCAGGGGTGTGAGGACTGGAGCCGCTGGAGATTGGCTGTGCGGCACTTTCACGACTGGCTGAGGCGGCTGATCGGACAACTGGCTGACTGTTTCTGGTACCGGCTCGAGTACTATTGGGGAAATCTCCTCTGGTTCGCCGTTACCTGCCCCGATTGGCTGGGGTTCGGGCCGCTCCGGCACTTCGTTCGGGATCAAAACGTCCGCTTCGGCTCTGCCCTCTCGCGGCCTGACCTGATCTCCGATAAACGGTTCGAGCGCCTGGGCAACGTGGAGCGGCGTCGGGTAACGCTCCTCGGGCTGCTTGCGCATCATCCGACTAACGACCTCGACAAGTTCCGGAGGAACGTCGGCAATGATCTCACCGAGCGGGGTAGGTTCCAGGGCCTGATGGGCAAAGAGCTTCTCCGGCAAGCTTGGGCTGGGAAAAGGAACCTGTCCCGCAATCATGTGATAGAGCGTGCACCCCAGAGAATAGATATCACTGCGGATATCAGCCGAGTGGGAGTGTCGGGCTTGTTCAGGCGCCACATAGTCAAAGGTTCCAACGGTTGCTCCCTCGCGTGTGACCCGCTCTTCGTCTGCCAGATCGATAGCCAGCCCCAGGTCGGCGAGCTTGGCAATTCCGTCATGAGTCACAAGGACATTGTAGGGGTTCACATCGCGATGGATGAGTCCCTTGCGGTGTGCATGTTCCAGTCCCAGGGCAACCTGGCGAGCAAGCCACGCCGCGGTCCGCGCTGGTATGGCCCCCTGCTGACCGATCAGAGTCCCGATCGTTTTTCCCTCGATGTACTCCATGACCAGAAAGAAACGCCCGTTTGATTCACCAAAGTCATAGATACGTACCAGGTTTTCGTGCTGAAGCTGAGCACCTACCCGCGCCTCGCGCTGGAACCTGGCGATCGCTCGGGGATTGCTCATGCGCTCAGGCGCGAGAATCTTGAGCGCGACTGAGCGATTGAGTCGAGTATCCCTGGCCAGGTAAACCCGGCCCATGCCCCCATGCCCGATCAAGTCGAGAAGCAGGTACCGATCAACCTGAAAACCACTGGTGCGACCGGCCAGAAGCTGCTGGGCCTGCCAGAGCGTCAGATGGTTTTGCTGTACTGCCTGACGGGCAAGTCGCCGGTCGAGATGCTCCAGAACGTGGCGTTTTTCCGGAGGAATGCCTTCCCAGCAAGCGGTAAGACTCGATACGTCGAGCAGGCCGCTCTGAATGGATGCCAACCAGAATCGTGAGGTCCTGGGATCGGCCATGGGACATACCAGCGGACGCTGCGCGCAACCTGATCGCGCCACTCCAACGAGGCGGCCGATCGAACTTCAACTCTAACATGTTTCCAGGGCGTGCTCAATCGAAGAGCGCGAGATCATACTCGTCTGGAAGAGACCATGAAACCCGCCACGATGGCCAATCTCCCATGTTGCCCTGCAACAACGTATGTTGGCATCCATCAACTCTTCAAGTCACTCCTATCACCCATGGGCGTTTGTCTTCCAGAGTGAAGCCAAATTCCAGGGTCAAACCCAAAACCGGTCATTTCACCAGGAGAGAAGTTCATGGCCAGATCGGACTGGATCACTCCTCGCCCAGATGTTGCCTGTGGAAAGGTCTTTCTCGCCAATCGTCGCAGCGCGGAAGAGCATCGAATTGCTCTGGAGCTGTGGATTCTTGCGACACATCACGGGAGCACGGAGTATCGCCTTGTCCCTTACCGTTGCGCGCGATGTGGTGGTTTCCACATTGGGCGCAAGAAAGCGACCCGTCAATTCGCTCCAACAGACAGCTCGTGTCAACCTGGAATTTCGCCGGAGTCATGGGGCACTCGAGACGAGACGGTTCAGAAGCCCCTCTCGACACACCCATACTGACTATTCGAGACGCCGCCTCAAGAACGGCGCGTATCGACCGACCTTTCCCCTGAGGGACAGAACGAACCGCACAATCCCTCACGTCATTTCGACAGCGAAAAGACGAAACCAACCTCGACTGAGCGGGCTCTCAGCTCAGAACACGCGTCTCGACACAAGTTACTCCGATGTCGTGATTCTCGGCCGGCCGCGTCCACGTCGCGGCATATCGATATCGAGCGAGGGAATGTAACGATTGCTTGGTTCCGTGGACATGCTCGGGGGGGGAATGATGGGAAGCAATCGGAATGATTCTTCCACGATCTTGGCAATTCCATCAGCGAGTGGAGATGCCAGAAGCATTCGGAACTTCTCGATCAGTTCCTCCCCTCTCTCCGAGGACTGTGGTCGCTCGACGCCCAGACCGGAGTTAGACATCGAGTGGGAGAGCGATCCCCCCTCTGAACTCGTCGCCGGTTCGGGGACAGTCTCGCCCAGCACGGGCGTCGAGTCCAGGAGTATCTCCAGGGGTACTCCCAGTGCTCGAGAAATCCGTCGCAGTGTTCCAGCCTGCGGCTTGCTTGTGTTGCCCCGTTCAATCTGATAAAGGGCCGTTCGGGAAATCTTCGCACGACTGGCCAACTCGTCAGGTCCCCAACCTTTGGAGTAGCGCAGGTCTCGGATTCGTTTCGCGAGGTTCATGGTTTGCCTCATTTGGTAACTGGTCAAAAGGGACATCTAATAGATTATACGGATTCTCCCTGGCCACCCGCCACGTTCTCTTTTTTTCCGTGACTTGCGATCATAATTCTTCGTCAAATGAATTTCAATTCTCCCTCAAAAGACTATGCCAAAAAAGCGACCTTGGGTCTCCGTTTCAGACCCCGGGAGAACCCCCTCTTTCATCTCCCGGTCCCTCGAGGTTGACGCTCACCCGGTCGAACCAATGACTCGGCACACCCATGGATGTCGTCCTTCTGGCGAGGGTCATCTCCCGAGAGTTCCCCTGGACCAAACCTGATAAACAGCAATCCGCTACCCGTCAGAACCAAGACCAGACCACCGAGATGAACATGGACTGAAGGAGCAGGGCCCGAACATCCTCACCACTAGACCGACACGTCGATCGACCGTCCCCTCTACGCTAAACCAGGAATGGGTCGCCTTGATTCAGGCGCAAACCCCGCTGAGTAAACAGGCAAAGATAATTTGAATTCATGACTAATAATATCCTTGCAAATCAAGATTGCCAAATTCGCACATTCTCCCACGGCGGCAGATTATGATGGGCTCTCGAATACATGGGTACAGCCGTGTGTTCAGGCGCGGAAAGTCCTATCGACGACAGAGTAACAGCAACCATCAATTCATAATAGTATAGCATCAGGGTCTTGGCTTGGTGGTCCTTGAGAATTTCTGCTCTTCATGGCTGTGGCAGCGCGGTGATGTCGTCTTTTTTCAACACGCGGGGTGTTGAGTGAGGAATCGCGGAGCCTGCACCCTTGAATTCCTTCAAGAGGAGGCTATAAACTCAGGATTGTGCAATCACGGACATGGGATCTCACCCATACACGGGAGCTTGTTCCGGCGGACGAATTGTCCTGCCCTGGTTCCATGCTTTGAGGACTCGTTCCGCCGGCTCTCCAATCAGAACCCTTCGGGCTGATCCGGTTGGACTGACTGACCAGCGACGCACCATTGTGGTAGATTCACTGATGCTAACAATGGCGGCAGGAAGGGTTGCTCACAAGATCATTCTCTCTTCATTCGAGCCAGTCCATCGAGGGAAGCTAGACATGATGAGATTTCCTTCCCGCGATTTCGAG
>JBMFUH010000154.1:0-10173 GCA_049966735.1 Isosphaeraceae bacterium | reverse complement strand
GTCCCAGGATGGACCGGGTCGCGGGGCTTGCCGGGCCCGCGGCCTGTCACTAAGCTCGCCT
The DNA here is from genome assembly GCA_049966735.1 of Isosphaeraceae bacterium. Lineage (GTDB taxonomy): Bacteria > Planctomycetota > Planctomycetia > Isosphaerales > Isosphaeraceae > Aquisphaera. Next base: position 10,112 of record JBMFUH010000154.1, on the reverse strand, counting down.
GAGTGACCGGTCAGTTGATTGGGCTCTTTCGGTTTGGCGTGCCGCCCCTGGGGGATCGGGATGTGCCGCTCCAGGGAAGCGGAAGGGGCACCGCCTTTCCTCTTCGTTTGTGGCATGGGCCTGCGCGGCGGGCCGGTACATGCCAGTTCAAGGCTGTCGCAGTCGGCCCGCGGCATCCGTTCCAGTAAGCCTGTGCAGATGCTTCGACTTCGGCGATGCGCAATTCCGTCGCGGTAACTGCCTCGATCAACCCCCGGTTGACAGGCCAGCTCGAGGCGTCCTCCGTTCCTGGCCACATCGTGAACCGCATACTATAGGTAATATTATATGAAGAGACTACTTCTCATTGCTTCCGCGCTGCTTCTTGGCGGCTTGGCCGTTTACGAGTTGGCTTGCCCCTTCGGCGACGCCGCTGCCGCATCCGCACGGTCGGAGCCAGCGGCCGGACTCGAGGTGCCGGGACGCACGCGCTGCATGCTTTCCCGCAGGGGTATCATCGCATCCGCGATCCTGCGGCCCGTCGTTGAGGTGCTCGTGGGCCCGGGCGACCAGGTAAAAAAAGGCCAGGCGCTGATCAAGCTCTTCGATCTCGAGTCGCGGGCCAAGGTTCGGGCGCGGGAGGAGGATCTCAGAAGCATCGAGGCGAGGACCCAGTATAGCCGACGGAATCTCACGCTCGCCGAGAAAGGCCGCCAAACCGGGGCGATCCCCGAAAACAGCTACAACGAGATTCGCGCCACGGCCTTGAGCAACGAGGCCCAGATGCATGCCGCTGAAGCCGAGCTGGCCCTCGCCCGGAGCGAACTCAGCCTGTATACCGTGACCGCTTCCATCGACGGCGAGATCGCCTGGCTGGACGTCAGCCCGGGCACAGTGAGCTGGCCGGGCGCCCTGATCTGGGGTGAGATCATTGACTTGCGCGAACTCGACGTCCGATGTGAGCTGTCGCCGGTTCAGGCGGATCAGGTCGCCATGGACGAGCCGGCCGAAATCTGGCTCGACGGCAAGGCGGAGGCGGTCGCAACGGGGAAGGTCGTCTTCGTGGGCAAGATGGCCGACCGCAACAGCGGCCTCATCCCCGTCGTGGTCCGTGCGGCCAACCTTGAAGGTAGGCTGCGCGCGGAGGTTGCCGTCAAGGTCCGCTTCCAGGCGGAAACGAGGAAATGACTGCCGAAAGAGCGGTGGGAGGCTCTCGTTTCACCATCGAGAACCTGCCGGTCGTCCGGGGCCTGACCTTCCTGGGCCAGACCACCCAGACTGCCGCCGCCCCGGGCCCGAGGCTCCCGGGGGAAGCGGCGTCGCCGGACTGGCGGTGGGATTGGCCCGCGCCACTGCCGCGTTGGACGGGGCCGATCCTGCGCCGTCGGAACCCGTGGCCTGCGGTATCAGAGCCTCCCCTGCCCCGACATGCGCCAGGATCTGTCCAGGCAAGTGACTGGCCGGGCCCGCCAGATGACCCGCCATCATGTGCTCTGGCCTGCCTGCCACCAGGCCCCCCGCGGGTATGATCGGCACGGGACCCGGCTCCGCTTCCCAACCATACAAGGTCACCGGGGTCGCCAAATAAATCCCCAGCGGCCCGATGACGGCAATATGGCCCCCGCCTGGCCTCATGTGGGAGTCGATCCTGATCTCGCCACGAACATGCGTTTTCCTGTACGACGGGGAATCGTCGTCGGCAATCCCGGTCGCCGCCGCCATGCTCAGCAGCCCGACGCCACCCACGATCAGCATTTGGCGCATCCGACACGCTCCGGAAAATGCCGAGCGACTCGAGTTAGTGGAAAGTGCGACTCGCGCGGACATCAGGCGAATTGGAACCGATCTTCCCGGACAACTGATCTTGGGGCGCCAGGTCTCGGAATCATGGGGAACAAATCGGCCCCGGTTTCCGTTTGCCGCGCCTGGGGACTCACGGTGAGTAAGCAGACGTCGGCCACTCACTTTGCTCGTCGGCCTGAATGTGAGTCACTCTCCTCTCGAATTCTCGGACACTCACCGCGGCAAGTTCGCCCGAAATGAACTTCGCGACAAGGCTCTTGACTTCGCGAGCGAGCCGCCTGATCTCGGGGACCTCGTGGGCGTGGTGGTTGATCTTGAAAACCAGGGCTTCGACGGCCTTTCTCACCTGTTCATCAGGAGCAATGAGCTCGCGACCGAACATGTCGTGGTGAGGAGAGATGTTGCGGGCAACCTGGCGGTACCAGTAGCGAAACGAGCGGGCTTCCTCATCGCACAGATCAACATGTCCCTCATCGAAGAAGATCCTCAGCACCGCTGGCTCGGAAGGCGGGTTGCGGTCATCGGAAGGCTCTTGATCGAGGATGTGATTCACCCGGTCCATGTTCAAAACCGTGTGGCCGATTCGATAAAGATTCATGGCGAACATCTCCAGTCGCGGAAAATGTGGCTCACCATCGCCGGCCTTTCAGCTCGGGGATCCTGCGCGAGTTGGCGTTTTTGCTTGCGGATCAGGTTCGCTCCTGACCGAGTTGCAGCAAAACATCGCCGAGGAACTCCTCCACCCGGTCAGGGGAATCGGCTGCGTTTTCCTCTCGCCTGCCGGCCACGTGGAGCGTTTTCACCTTGTGCTTCTCGATCCATCCGGCAACCTGCCCCGGCTGGAATGACGCAGCTGGATCGATCGGCAAGCATGGCTTGCCGAGCCTCAGGCAGGCCCTGACCGTCGCCTGGGCGCATGCGGTCGTGGTGTCTCCCAGCCAGAGAGTCGCGTCGGATTCCCGGACGCACGGTTCGATCCAGGCGGATGCCGGACGGGGCGTCTTGCCCGATTCACTCGCGGGCGCGGCGTCGGCTGGTAACCCATCTTCGCGGAGCACGTCCAGGGGAGACCCGCCGTCGGTCGCCAGACCGAACGCTCGGACTGTCCGCCGTACGGCACGGATCATCTCGGCCGGGCCACTACAGAGAATTCTCTCGAGCATGTCAGTGCGCCAAATTTCCGGCTCCAGCCGGCGGTTCACGATGACCATAGAAGCTGTAAAGGACGGGCATCAGGTATCGGTCCAGGAAGAGAGTTACGGTCATGCCGCCGACGACCACGATCGCCAGCGGCTGCGCCGTTTGAGCACCGATCTTGGTTGAGACGGCCGCGGGCAGGAGACCGAGAATCGCGGTCATCGCGGTGATCATCACCGGTCGCACTCGCTTGAGCGAGCCCTGGATGATCGCGTCGTGCAGTTCCAGTCCCTGTGCGCGGAGAGCGTTGAAGTAGGAGATCAAGAGCAGGCCCTCCATGATGGCGATGCCGAAGAGCGAGACGAATCCCACGGCCGCCGCGATGCTGAAGTTGGTCCCGGTCAAGTACAGCGACCAGACGCCGCCCACGGCCACGTCGAAGACGTTGCTGAAGATCACGATGGTGTCCAGGATCGAGCGGAAGGCCGAGTACAGGAGGATGAAGATCAGACCCAGCGACAGGGGGATGATCCAGAGGAGCCGCCCGTTGGCTTCCTCCATCTGCTCGAACTCGCCGCTCCAGACCGCCCGGTAAGGGATTTTGAAAAGGTCCTTCGTTCGCGCCTTGGCCTCGTCCACGGCGCTTCCCAGGTCTCGGCCACGCACGCTGAACTTGATGGCGATCAGCCGTTTCCCCTGCTCGCGATAGATGGTGGAGTAACCCGGACGATTGAACTTCCCGTTGGGGTCCGGGGCGTAGTCCGCTCCCACGGGACTGACCAGGTCCCCCAGACGGATTCGCGGAGTGCTGCTGATGGGGTTGGACGTGTCGGCCAGGCTGCCCGATACTTGCGGAGGGGGCAAGGCATGTCCGGCGGCGTTGGGCGTGAAGCCCGAGCCTTGTGCCAGGACCACCTGGTTGTTGATGATGTCGACCGGGATGTCCAGGATCGACGTCTCGCTGGTCCGCCGCCACTTGGGCCAGCGAATCGAGATGTCGAACCGCTTCTCGCCCTCGACCATGGTGGTCATGGCCATGGCGCCCACGGCGCTGCTGACGACGTTGTTCACGTCGGCCGTCGACACGCCCCACTTCTGGCATTTCTCGGGATCGACCCGAAACTCCAGGTGCGATGTTCCGCGAACGTGGAAGATGCCCACGTTGGCAATCCCCGGGATCTCTTGCAAGATGTTCTTGGCCTTCTCAGCCAGCAATTCAAGGTGGTCCAGATCCGGGCCAAAGATTTTGAGAGAATTGTCCCCTTTGACCCCCGAGAGGGCTTCGAGCACATTGTCACGGATATTTTGCGAGAAGTTCCAGACGATGCCCGGGATGGCGTGCTCCAGCTCGGCGTTCATCGCCGCGACGATTTCCCGTTTCGTGCGCGCTCGGGTCGGCCCGTAGAGCCACCGTCGCCAGCCGGTCTGGGGCACGATTTTGGGCCAATCCGCTTGATGCCGCAACGGGATGAAGTATTCGCCGCTGTAATAACCCTCGGTGTCCGTGCCGTCGTCGGGGCGGCCGCTCTGGGTCACGATCGACTTAACTTCGGAGTGCCTGGCGATGATGGCCCGCGCTTGCCTGGCGATCGCCACCTGATGCTCCAGGCTCATGTTCAGCGGACCGATGCCGCGAAGCCAGATGTTCCCCTCCTCCAGTTCGGGCATGAACTCGCGGCCGAGCTGTGGGATCAAGCAAGCCGTGCCGCCGATGAGGATCGCCATCACGATGCAAGTGGATTTCGGGAATCGGAGGCAGAGCTGAAGTTGCATCAAGTACCGAGACTTGAGGAGCCGTACCAGAAAGTTCTCCCTGGCCGGTTTGAAGTTCTTGAACAGCAGCATGGCCAGGACGGGCGTCAGCGTCATGGCCAGCACCAAAGCGCCCGCGAGGGAGAAGGCGTATGTCTGTGCCATGGGGCCGAAAAGCTGTCCTTCCGGTCCAGTCATCGCAAAGAGCGGCACAAACGCGCAGACCATGATCATCACCGAAAAGAGGAGCGCGTGGTCGATCTCCTTCACGAACAGAAGAATGCGCTCCTTGATGGGCAAGTCGGCATAGTTCCCCGAGGCCAGGTTGCGGTTGATGTTCTCGATGACCACCACCGACGAGTCGACGATGATGCCGAAATCGACGGCCCCGATGGAGAGCAGGTTTGCCGACTTGCCGCGGACGTAGAGCATCGTGAACGCGAAGAGCAGGGCCAGGGGGATATTGAGCGCGACGATGATCGCCGTCTTGATGTTGTTCACGAACATGAACAGGATCGCGACGACCAGCGCGATGCCGAGGCAAAGGTTCTCGGTGACGGTTTCCGTGGTGAGGTGGAGAAGCTCCGTACGGTCGTAATAGGGCTCGATCTTTGTTCCAGGCAGCATCCTGCCGGTATCCGGGGCGTTCATCTGCTCGACCTTGGCCTCGACGTCCTTGAGGGCGGGGAGCGTTTCCTCACCCTTCCGCAAAAGGACGATGCACGTCACTTCGTCGTCCTGGTCGCGACCCACGTCGGCGAGCGTGAGCTTGGAGCCTGGAGGACGCTCGAAATCGGCACCGTAATAGCCGACGCGTCCCAGCCGCGTCAGGTTGCTGACCACCACTCCCCGTTCTCCAGGCAACTGGCCGGGGCTGAGCCGTCCCCCCTCCACCACGTCCTCGACCCGGATCGGCTGGTTGTTCACCGAGGTGATCACCAGGCCGCGGATTTCTCGAATTCGCCGCAGCTCCTCGGCGCGAAGGATGGAAGCGGCAGCCTCGGGGCTCTTCAGGCCTAGCACCTTGTTCACCGGGTCCTGGCCGCCGCCGAAGAGTCCCACGCTCCGCACCGTCATGGCAGTCTGCCCCTGGGTGAGGTAATCGCCCCCCACCGTGGCGTTGCTATTAGCCAAGGTCGATTGGAGCTGGCCCAGTGTGATGCCGTACCGGCGCATCCGGTCAGGGTCGGGCTGGACCTCGTACCGCCGGACCGTGCCCCCGAAGCTCGTGATATCCACAATTCGCGGCACCGTGCGGAACTCGCGCTCTAACACCCAGTCTTGCATGGCCTTGATGTCGTTGAGCGTGTAGATATTCCGCCCCGCGCGATCCTTGGGCACTTTCAGGACATAGCGGAAGATCTCTCCCGTGGGCGACTCGGGTGAGATGGCCGGTGTCACGTTGGGAGGTAGGGGCTGGCTGATCGTGGACATCCGGTTGATGACTTCCTGTCGCGCCGTTTGATAGGTGTATTCACTGCCGTAATGCCAGGTCATTTTCAGATCGCTTAGCCCGAATAGTGACTTGCTGTTGATCTTCTTCAGACCAGGCATGCCGGCGAACGTCACCTCCAGCGGAATCGTCACTTGCCGCTCGACCTCCTGGGCCGAGGCGCCGGGGAACAGGGCAATCACCTCCACGATCGCCGGCGCCGGGTCCGGATAGGCCTCGACGTTCACGTTCATGAACGAGAACAACCCGATCACCGCCAGGAAAATCGCCAGCAGAATCACGACCAGCGGGTTATCGAGCGCCCAGGCGATGAGCTTGCGAACCATATCTGTCTCGGTGCTTAATGTTTGGTATTTGGTGTTCGGTGTTCAGCAAAGACCAACGAGCGCTGAGGCCTCGACCGAATGTCGAGCAGCAATACATAGAGCCCAGGGATTTCGGGACTGAGCGTTCGGCAAAGACCGATGAGCGCCGACGCGTTGGCCAGAGGCTGAACACTGAAAACTGAATACCGACGTCATCCCTTGTTTAATTTCGGTGTTTTTTTCGGTGTGGACAGGAGCTCGACGACCGGCCGCGCTTTCGCGGTCGATCCCGGATCGGCCAGGTTCTTATCCGATCTGGTTTCGAGGTCCTGCAAAACGGCCTTGAGCTCGACCGCTCCCGCGAGGAGAACACGTTCACCTGCCCGGAGGGGCTCTTGGGGCAAGAACCCCTCTTCCGCGTCACTGGCCGTGAGTTGCTCTGCCTTGGGCAGCGGAACGTTGCGCACGTAGACGGAGTGCTCAAAGCGCTCCGTGACCTGCACCCGCCTCATGGTAAACTGTTGAGCTGAGGGATCTGGCTGAACGAACACAATGCTCTGCAATCCGTCGTCCACTAGGGCATCCGTGGGAATCTCCACCACGTCGTCCGGCGGCGGGATGTTCACCGTGGCCGTGACGTACTGTCCGCCCCTGATATGCTTCCCCGGATTATCCACATAACCCTTGATGACCGCCGTGTGCTGGTTGGGATCGATCAGGTAGCCAATCTCGTCGATGGTGCCGGAGAGCCCTCCGGGCGATCCCGCCCCAACCGTGCGGATCGTCCAGCGTCGCTGGCTGCCGGAGAGAGCCTCCAGTTGGGGAAGCGAGTCCTCCGGACAACTGGCGACCACCAGCAGCCGGCGCACGTCGGCAATCTGAAACAGGCTGACCGTGTTGTCCACGACCATCTCGTCCTTGTGGACATTACGCTCGACAATGATTCCGTCAAGCGGGGCGCGCAAGGTCACCTTTCCCCAGGGATCCTCGGTCTGCTCTTCTTTTTTCCCTTTGGAGCTACGATCCTTCGTGTCGGCGGCCTGCTTCACGTGGTTGACCCACTTGCCCTCGGGAGTCTTGGACCAGGCGTCCTTGTCGGCGCTGATCTTCTTGGCCTCAGCCTGGAGGGCGTCGATCTCGTCCTGAGGAATGTCCCACAACTTGAGGTTGTTGAGGGCACGATTGATTTCGGTGCGGTCCCCCTGCACGGAGCGGACATAGGTGAGATACATGACCTCCGGGATCGCGACCCGGTTCTTCTCGACGCGGTCCAGGATCGCCTGGTCCAGTTCCAATTGAACAAGGGCTTGCAAGAGATCGTTTTTCTTGGACCCCACGTCCACGCTGTAGAAGACCCCCAGGGGATCACCCTTGGAGACGCTGTCGCCCGGCCTCAGCTCGCGATACTCGGTTTGTCCGCTTGCGCGAGAATAATCCCAAACCTGGGCGAGACTCACCACCCGGGCGGGAGCAAACCGAGCGCGAACGCGAGCAAGCCGTGTGGGATCGAGCGCCGTGGAGCCGGGCAGCACCAGCGGACGCGTGGTCCTGGGAACCCGCGCGACGGCGATCGCGTCCTGCTTGCCCCTGCGAATCCCCAGCGCCTCGCAGACCTCCTCAGGGACCTTCAATGTATGTGCCTGTTCTGGAACCAGCGTGACCCTCGGTAGGGTGGCGAGGTCCTGTACGTCCTTTGTCTCCTTGGTGGAAGCCAGAAGATGCAATGGGACGCCGGAGAAATAACTATAGAAGCCTGCCAGCGGCGGGGTGAGAACAATAGTCAGAAGGACCAGAACGACAGTCCTCTGGCCGATGCCCATCTTCCGCGACGCGGGACTGGCCGCCGGTGGCGCCGTCCCGGTGGTATGCCCCGGAATGAGATGGGCCTCTCCCTGCGCGATCAAGAGCGTCTCATGTTCGTCATGGAGATTCATTCCGCGTCCTCTGCGAAAGAAGAGAGTTCGCCTTGGTCCTTTAGGGAAGCCGAATGAGCGGGACGCAACCTGTCTGCGCGGCGGAGTTTCCGCGCGGTCGCCGAATCCACGAGAGGTAGCATCTAGCACAGCGCGAGGCGCCGTGAGCTCACGCGCACTTCAACAAGGCACGACGCAAATTGATTGCGCGGCGACGACCAAGGAAGAAAGAATGACTAGACCCAAACGGCCGTTTCGCGTGAACTCACCGCGCGGTACATAAAGCCTGCGGGGGAAATTCTAGCAACGAAGCCGTTGTAGCTTGAGGAAAGATGTGAAGAATGGGAGTCCCGACCAGGAAGGCCCGGATTGAGGTTCCAAGTCGCTTTGGTAACTTACCGCCTCCTGGAACCAGGCGAAGACGGGAGCCGCAGTTACCTGGACGGCCTTGAGACCCTCCCAGCCGTCGTCGTCGTCGGCGGGGTCGTCCGATGTCTCATTGTCGTTGGGGTCATCCCCGCGAAAGGCCACGAAGAATGTGTGGAGGTGCTTGCCGAACCGCAGGACCCACCTGGTGTTCGACCGGGGCACGCCGGCCAGATGATCGGCGACCGCCCGGTCGGGCGTCGTGGCGCCATCGTAGTGGTCCACCGGAGAGCAGACGGTGTCGCTTGCGGAACTGCCGGCTTTAGCGGCCGCCTGACCCATCAGGCTCAATGCAAAGACCAGCGCCGCCAAGCCGAGAAGGAGGTGCACCCGGTCGACCCTGCGACCGCCCAAGATATCGCCTTCTGTTTGTGGGGGAAGGTGCTTCATGAGAAGATGTCAACTTGTATGGTGACACCATCCAGAACAGAAAGGGAACCGCTTGGCATGCCTATTTCCGATTCATGATAGGGGATTCGCGTCTGGCAGTCAACATGCAAAATCTGATTAAGCTGCCGATCGTCGATCATTTCCACTCGGGGAAAGGTGACACTGGGGAAAGGTGACACTGTACGCAAGTATCGATAGCGTAATAGTTTAACGCGAGTGTCCCCGTCTCCCGGTGTTACCGTCTCCCGCGGGGCTCTTGGCGAGCTTTGCACCTGGGCGAGAGGTCCCCATGGTCCCAACCTCATGGCGTGACGAGGGCGGGAGTAGGAGTAAAAGTGGGATTATGAGTTAGAAGGGATAGAAGGGTTGGGATCAGGGAAAGTGCGAGCAATGTCCTGGAAATCGGAATCATTTGCCAGAACATAGCGCATAATAACAATGGAGGAATCTGTGACTCTTTGGCAAATCGTTCTCCGATCAGGAACGGGCGTGAAATAACCTCCCGTCCCGCGCCTCGATAGAACGGAACGAATTCCGTTGCACTATCGCCGGGCACCGGCGGGCGGTGCCGCCTCGGAGCATCGAGGCCCGAACGGCTGCGCGGACCCGGCGCGATCTCACCGCCCGCGGTGGCTTCGCGGGTTGCGCCCAGATCGACGGTTGCTTGGGCGGTAACGCCTCAAGCACATATCAACGAGCCCGCCAACGAGGCCAGGATCGACATCCCTTCCTGAAAGCGCGTGCGAAACGCGCCAGAACGAAGCCAATTTCCATTTTCCAGAAGCGATTGGTGAATCAGCGGTTATGCTCAAGAACTGCTTAAATTGACGCGCAGAACGAAGCCAATCTTCATGGTTTCTTCACAATAGTTGTAGGGTCCGCTGTGCGGACCGATCCCCAGCCGACGCCTACGGACCGCACAGCGGACCCTACAGGAGCTAAGAAAATCCGGGC
>JBMFUH010000153.1:0-10186 GCA_049966735.1 Isosphaeraceae bacterium | reverse complement strand
GAACACGGATGAGATTGCGGGGGTCAGGCAGCCGAGGTTGCATTCAACCCCCGCGGCGCCAACTTCCATCCTCATTCCGATCCGTGTTTCATCAGTATTCATCCGTGGCCCAAGAATCCCCGCCGCGGAAGGCCACCATCTCGCTCACGATGATTGCGGTCGCCGGAGTGGCTGGAGGTCGACCACAAGCTTGGCGAGGGGGAAGAGGGGAGGGTAGGGGGGGGAGCAGTTTCGGCGTAGCCCGCGAACAAGGTGATTGGTCGAGCCTTGCATTCCTCATCCCGCGGTCGATCGCGGCTCGGGCCGGCTCCGGGCCAGCTCCAGGATCGCCACCACGCCCAGCAGGCAGCAGGTCTGGACCACGATCAGCCCCGCTCCCCAGGCGCCCTCACGATGCAAGAGGAGAGCGCCCAGCCCCCCGGCCAGGGTCACCAGATCAATGGTCCAGACGGCCTGCGGCGGCGTCAGGCCGCGGGCGACCAGGCGATGAGAGAAATGCCGCCGATCCCCCTGAAACGGGCTCCGTCCCTCGCGCAGGCGGATCAACACCACCGAGGCCGTGTCGTAAAGCGGCACCGCCATCACCAGGAGGGGCACCAGCACGCTGAACGGCGAGGTCAGGCCCGACTTGTAGTAGGTTCCCACCACCGTGAGCGCGCCCAGGAGAAAACCCAGGAAGTTGCTCCCCGCATCGCCCATGTAGAGCCGTGCCGGCGCGTGGTTGTGAACGAGGAAACCAGCCAGCGCGCCGATCAAGATGAGGAGCACCGCCGGGACAAACAGGCTTTTCACGGCAATCTGGGCCACGCAGAAAAGGACCGCGGCGATCAAACCCACGCTCGCCGCCAGGCCGTCCATGTTGTCCAGCATGTTGAACGAGTTGGTCAGCCCGACAATCCAGAGCACCGTCACCGCGCCGCCCAGGGCCGGATGCGTGAAGGACCCGAAGAGCGTCACGTGAATGCCCGAGGCCGCCAGGATCGTCGCGCAGAGGAACTGGATCCCCAGCCGAAGCTGCCACTTCAGGTTCTTACGGTCGTCGACGAGCCCCATCACCATGATCACGGTGGCCAGAGCCAGGATTTCCAGCAAACCTCCCGTCTTCTCTCTCGCGCCGGGTACATGCTGAGCCAGTTCCGGCGGCAGCTTGGCGCGGCATGAAAAAACCACCAGGCCGCTCATCCCCAGGACCGCCAGCGTCGCCAGCCAGATGGCCACGCCGCCTCCCAGGGGAACGGGCGCCGCATGCCCCTTGTGCCCGCCGGGCCGGTCCAGGAAGCCGAACCGCGCCGCGAAGCGGCGGGCCATGCCGCAAAACAGAACCGAGAGCAAGAACGCCGCACCCAAGAGCGCCAGCCCCACCTCGATCAGAACCCACTCTCTCTCGTTTGACATCATCGTCCCCGTCCCCGTCTCGAAGAGCGTCTCGGTTGCTCAACGGCAGATCAAACTCCCCCTACCCGCGGGTCCTCCGCGCGGGGCGCGGGCTGTGTGGGCCGCTCGTCGCTCGATTGGAGAATCCCACCGCGAGACTGTTGACATTCTGGGCGATCGTCCAAGTTCAAAACCAGACTTCTTTGGGATCAGTCTCAACATCGAGGGGGGCGATGGGCTAAGAGCGGCCGTACCAGGCCACGAGTTTTTCCAGTTCGCCTCGCTGGGCCAGGAGGCGCTGCAAGGACTGAATGTGGGGCAAACCCAGCATCGGATCACCCCCGAAATGGTCATCAACAATCTGGATCGCGTGCTGCACCGCTTCCACTGAGGAGCGGTCGGCGAAGGCTCGCGTCAACCACAGAATCATGGGCAGGGTGAGGACGAGCGATTCCAGGCCGGCCCAGAGCGGCAAGTCGAAGTTGGGCGGTCCGCAGAATTGCAGCGAATTCAGCTTGTTCACATAGTAACGTTCCAGCGTCTCATCCATTTCCAGCGGCATCCTGCCGCAGCGCTCGATTTCCTCGAAAGTGGTTGCCGGCAGGAATTCGTTGACCCGAGGCACGGGGCCACGTCCCCTGAAGAAGCGCCAGCCGACGAGAACCCTGTCCAGGCTGCTCCGAATGCCTGAGCCCTCGCCCGCATTGCGATACCTGCGGGCGAAGATGGGCAGCAGGACGCGGAAAAGGGTCCTGCCGAGCAGTCGGTCCGGCGGCGGCACGTCCGCGGGTTCGCGGGGCACTTCCGTTTCCAGGCTGTTGCGCACCGCCTGCAAAAACTTGCTCAAGCGGTCGCCGCGAACCTCATCGGTCCGCAGTTGGCCGCAGGCGCGAGCCAGGGCCAGGCATTTACGCAGCCGCCGTTCCAGACGATCGCCGCGGTCTTGCACGATCTCGACCAGCACCTCGACGACACGCCCGACATCCGGCCACGCGAGCGGCTGACCGGCTCGCGGCGAGGGGGGCGGGGCACTGTCGGCTGACCTGCCAGTGTGTTTCTCCAGCAAACGCGACAACTGCACGAGGTCTTTTTCCGCGTCGACGACCGGGCGGCCTCGATTCGCCGCGGCCGATGGGCAAGAGAAGCGCATGCCGACTCGCCAGTGGTCGCCTGCCGGGATCAGCATGAAAGGAAACAGACGGCAAACAAACGGCTTGGCCTCGGCGCCGAACCGTTCTTGAATTCGGCAGCGGTTCTGGGCCGTCAAGAAGACGCATCCCCCATCAGGCCGATGTTTCAGCTTCCATTTCCTGGAGCCGCGTCCGCCCCGCGCGAACCATGGCTGGTGAGCAACCTCGGGGTCGTTTGCCAGATCCAGCGCTTCGATGCGGCGCTTTTCCACGTCGGTGATCACTGCCTCGAGCCGGTGGCAGCAATCGCCGCAGCCATGACAATCCCAGTTTTGCATCACGGGCAATTTGCGTAATGGAGCACTCATGTATGAATAACAACAATTAATCCGGCTCAACGTCCGGGGGGCAATTCGCCCCGGCACTCATGCCTTGATGATGTGCCGAAAAGAGGAGTCCGGTCATGGCACGAGACGAATACAGGCATTCTGGCAATCACCAGGGGGAGATTCAAGGCAGGCCGCGTGACACCACGAATCAGACGAGAGGGGAAGGAACCACGAATCAGATCAATCGAACGAAGCGGAGGGGAGACGATGATGAGGGGATAAGGCTTCGTCTATCTGGAACCTTCTGAAGCGTCCTGAAAGGCGCAACAAATCAGCACGGGGCAGCGCCCGTCCGTGGGCTTGGCGCTCGCGCGGGAGCTGCGTTCCATGCAGCCGCGATGTTGCGTTCAGCGCACGGCCCTTGCTGGGTGGCCAAGGGTTTCTATAATGAACATTGAGTGATCAGGGATGGTTGCTTCGGTCTGCTCCGAGCGGTTTTTCCGGTACATGACCGCTGCCGCGGGCCGGGTTCTCGCTCGGAGGAGAAGGGGAGACGAGACGCCCGACTGGCTGACTCGACCATGACAGGCCGAGTTTGGGTCCGGTCAATCTCGCCCCTGATGGTCGCTCGACACTCCATCCGTTGGATGATTGATCTATCCCCATCCTTGATTCCATCCAAAGGACATCGCCATGGCCCCCGTCAGATCGGTCGCCCAGAAACAGCGGAAATACTTCAGCGTTGAGGAGGCCAATCGGTCTCTGCCGCTGGTCAAGGCGATCGTTGAGGATATTGTCCGGCAATCGCGCAGGGTTGAGAGCTTGCAGGAACGACTCGATCGAGTTCTGCGGGGACCGCGCCGCAAGTTCGACGACCTTTACTCCGAAGAACTGGCCCAGACCCAGGCCGAGCTGGAAATCGAGGAGGAAAAGCTGCAGAGTTACTCCGATGAGCTGAAGAGTCTGGGGGTCGAGCTCAAGGGCGAGGATGGGCTGTGCGATTTTCGGAGCATCATGAACGGCCGCGAGGTCTATCTCTGCTGGCGGCTGGGTGAGCCTGAGGTCATGTTCTGGCATGATCTTGACGCCGGTTTCGCTGGCCGTCAGTTCATTCCTCCCCACGCCAAGACCAAGCTCACCGACAAGCGGTTCTGACCAGCCGCTGCTCGCGTTCGTTCACCCGGTCGACGTGTTTTTCCGGTTCCCCACTCATCGGGGCGATCATGCCGCGTGTCGTGACGATCGATGGGCCGGCCGGAGCAGGCAAGAGCACCGTCGCCCGGCGACTCGCCCACCGCCTGGGCTGGCGGTTTCTCGACACCGGGGCGTTGTATCGGGCCGTGACCTTGGCGGCGATCCGCTTGGGTGTCGACCTCGAGAGCGACCAGGCCCTCGCCGAGCTGGCGGCCAGCCTCGCCGTGAGCCTGCTGCCGGATCGCGTCTTGCTCAACGAGGAAGACGTCACCTCGGCGATCCGCGGCAGCGAGGTGACCCGGTCTTCGCGGTTCGTCGCCGACAGCCCAGGTGTTCGCCGTCGGCTGATGGACTGGCAGCGCGGCTTCGCGGAGTTGGGCGATACCGTGACGGAAGGACGCGACCAGGGGACCATCGTTTTTCCGCATGCGTTCCCCAAGTTTTTCCTGACCGCCGATGAGAAGGAACGGGCGCGCCGCCGGCACGCCGACCTGCTGGCTCGCGGCGAGGACTGCCGCTTCGAGGCCGTGCTCGCCGATCAGCGCGCCCGAGACCAGCGCGACGCGGCCCGCGCCATCGCCCCCATGAAACCCGCCGCCGGCGCCGAACTTATTGACACCACCGGCAAGTCAATCGACGAGGTGGTCGAGGAACTGGCCGAGCGAATCAGATCGACGGTAGAATCACCTGGATGTTGCACCGGGACGAAGGGGTCGGCCCGGTCGAGCTTCAGGGAGCCAGACCCGTCGTGACAGAACCAGGCCAGACCGCAACGTCGCCAGCCAATCCGCAACCGGCCGCATCCTCCCGAGCAGACGGGCCAGGCCGCGATCGCTCCCTCGGGGCGCTGCTCTGGTTTCGCCTGGCCCAGGGGATCTTGGCCAGCTTGTTCGCGGCCGTGGGGGGCTGGCGGGCGACAGGGCAATCCAACATACCCAAAGCAGGAGGAACGCTGCTCGTCGCCAACCACAATAGCTTCCTGGACAGCTTCCTCGTCGGCATCCCGCTCCGGCGCCCCATGAATTTCGTCGCGCGCTCCACCCTTTTCATGATTCCCGTGATCGGTTTCTTGATTCGTTCGCTCGGCGGCTTTCCCATCCAGCGCGAAGGAATGGGCGCTTCGGGCCTGAAGGAGACTTTGCGTAGACTGCGCAACGGCGGCATCATCACGTTTTTCCCCGAAGGAACGCGCAGTCCTGACGGTGAGCTGGGCCCGCTCAAGCCGGGAATTGCCGTGCTGGTTTCCCGCGCCAGGGTGCCTGTGGTTCCGGCGGGAATCGCCGGCACGTTCCAGGCCTGGCCGAGAACGCGCCTGCTGCCGGTTCCCCACCCGCTGCGGATTCACTACGGTCCGCCGATCACCCCGGAAGAGCTCGCGGGCCTGGACGCGGCAAGCGTGACCGAGGTGATCCGGCAGCGGCTCGAGCAGGCCATGGCCCGGGCGCGGGAGGGCCTGGCGCGCGACCTGAGCGCTTGAAAGCTTGGAGAACCGCGGATCACCCTTACCCTTCCCCAGCTCTTTTCCCTATCATGGGTTGATCGCCTCGCAGAACAGGGGCCCCGTTGCCTGGATTTCCCGCATGACGTTTCAGCATGAACGAACCGCTGCCGTGATCTCTCGACGTGAACTGATGGCCGGAGGAGCTTCCGCGTGTGCTCTGGCGGCGGGCCTGGCCGCGGCCAGTCCGGCGCCTGCGCGGGATGTGCCTGTCGCCTCGTCGTCTTCCTTCATCCTCGGGCTGAACACCAGCACGATCCGGGGCCAGAAGCTGTCGATCGTCCAGGAGATCGAGATTGCGGCCAAGGCGGGGTTCCAGGGAATGGAACCCTGGATCGACGAGCTGCGCCGGTACGCCGATGGGGGGGGCTCGCTGGCCGATCTGGGCAAGCGGTTTCGCGACGCCGGCATCCACGTCGAAAGCGCCATTGATTTCTTCGAATGGGCCGTGGACGACAAGCCCAGGCGCGGGAAAGCGCTGGACGCGGCCCGGAAAAGCATGGAGATCCTCCTGAAGATTGGCGGTAAGCGCCTGGCCGCGCCTCCTGTCGGTGTGACCAACCAGCCAGTCGAGCCGCTCCGTCTCGCCGAGCGCTATCGGGCGCTCCTGGAGCTGGGCGATCAGCTCGGGATTGTTCCCCAGGCCGAGATCTGGGGCTTCTCCCGCTCGCTGGGCCGGCTGGGTGAGGCGGCCCAGGTGGCCATCGAGACGGGTCATCCTAGCGCCTGCATCCTTCCCGACGTCTTTCACCTGTTCAAGGGAGGTTCGCCGCTGGAAGGGATCAGGCTGCTTTCTCCGGCGGCGATCCACGTCTTTCACCTCAACGACTATCGGGCGCGGCCGGCGCGCGAGAAGCAGACCGATGCCGACCGCATTTTCCCCGGCGACGGCATCGCTCCCTACAAGACCATCCTCCGCGACCTGCGGATCGGCGGGTTCCACGTGATGCTCTCGCTCGAGCTGTTCAACAGGGCCTACTGGCGACAAGACCCCCTGACGGTTGCCAAACAAGGATTCGAGAAGATGAAGGCTCTGGTGCAGGCGATCGAGACATGAAGGGGCGTCGCCAGACTTGCCGGCCCGCGTCGAACGGAAATCGGGAAGTTGGTCCATACGCGTTACTCATTGAACAAAGCCGGCGCTTGATGCTCTTTCCCCGTTGCGCGGTTGGATTCAGGCGTTCCAACGGTGCATCCTGTCGATGCTCTGGCCGGTCCTGGTACATTGGACGTGTGCAGTCGTCGCGGATCGAACGGTCGCGGATCGGCAGGAGCAAGCCATGGCCACCGAGCGCTGGTCAAACCTGAGCGTGCTGGAGCGCGGTGATCTCTTCTTTCTCTACCGACCGAACGAGGATCGGTATGAGCCGGGGGGGTTGCTCGACGTTCGCCGCTTTTACATGGTCCTTCATCCCCAGGGGCAAGAGCGGTTTCGACTGATCGCCATCGGCAAGAAGAAGTTGCCCGGCGCGGGCGATGGCCCGCGGCGGCACTGGGGATTCGTGGATGGCGTGTTCCAGACCGCCCTTGAGCTGCGCCAGGCGGCCGCGGGGCTTCCCGCGCTCGGGGACGCCGGCGGAGAGAACCTGCGTCCCGCCGGCGAGGGCGTCTACGCCCTGGCTCTGCATGGCAATCATACGCATCTGGCCTACGTCCTGGAGTTGCCTCCCAGCCCGGGCGAGGTGCAGGAGGCGTTCAATATCAAGCCTGAAGGACGGTTCGTCATTGCCGTGAAGAATCCCCAGGCATCCTCGCCCCCTGGAGTCGGCCTGGAGCTGGACCGGCAACCGGATTTTCCCAGAGAGCTCCATGCGCGGTTCGGCGATCGCCGCTGGGTGTCCGTCGACCCGCCTGAGTTCCTGGATTACGAGGGTTGCGAGATCGTGCTCATCGGCGGCAAGGACGACCTGGGCGAGGATCTCGGCATCAACCTCAAGGCGCACCCCGAGGACGAGGAAACCGCGGAGATCTTCCAAGACCTGCACATGGAAAGGACGGAACGGACCATCAAGCCGCTCTTCGAGGGAGTCTGGGAGTGAGCATTGCCGGCCGAGCGCCAGATGAAACGGTTGATCATTCGATTCCATAAGCCTTTCCCGATTGTCCAGCGCTACACGACCCGCGGGACATGAGCCGCCGTTTGCCGGCCGCCATCATGCCGCGTCGCGTCGCCCCCCAACCTGAATGGCGGAGGATCGCTCTCGATGCAGAAGACATTCGTTCTGACCTTGACCGGCCCCGACCGGATCGGCTTCGTTGAGGAGGTAACCGGATTAGTGCTCCAGCAAGGGGGCAACGTGGAAACCAGCCGCATGGCTCGGCTGGGCGGCGAGTTCGCCATCCTCATGCTCGTGGCGCTGCCGGCCGGGCAGTTCGCCGAGCTGGAGCACGACCTGGGGAAACTGGCCTCCCGCGGCTACAAGGTGACGACGACCCCGGTGGAACAGACGTACGCCGAGGCGCATCCCGGCTGGCTGCCCTATCGGCTGGAAGTTCATGGGGCCGATCACGAGGGGATCATTCACGAAGTCGCCCACTATCTCTCCGAGCAGGGCATCAACATCGAGGGGATTGATTCCGAGTGCATTCCCGCGCCCACCAGCGGCATCCCTCTTTTTTCGATGACGGCCCGGGTGGTCGTGCCGCCCAGCCTGACCGGAAGGGGCTGGGCCGCCGGGCTCGAGGAGATCGGCGAGCGGATGAACCTGGATGTCCAGGTCACGGCCCTGCGCGAACCATGAACCGATGCTTGTCCCGCAACGAATGGGGAACCAGTCATGCAACGAAAACATACTCCGGGAATCGTGGTGCTTCTATCCGTCGTCGCCTGGCTGTGCCCGCAGGCCGATGCGGCCGACGCCCCGAGCTCACCCGGCAGCCTCGTGTCGATCACTCCCGAGCGAACCGACGAGATTCTGGCGAATCCGGGCATGGGCTGGGAGACCTTCCACCGGTCGAGCCAGCACGATCAGAACTTGCCGAAGTGGATTCCCTCCACCGTCTATTATCTGCGCTGGGGCTGGGTCGAGCTGGAACCGCGTCAGGGAGCGTTCAATTTCGGCCTCGTGGATCGGACCCTCAAAGAAGCCCACGACGCCGGGCAGAAGCTGGCCTTCCGGGTGATGTGCTGTTCGACCTCAACGGGCCATCCCTACCATCCCGGATGGTTGAAGCGCGCGGGGGGCAAGGAAATCCTCGCCGAGTACGAAGGGATGTCCTTCCCGATCCCCGACTTGGACGACCCGGCCACGTTGAAACTTCATCTCGACCTCATCAAGCGGCTGGGAGAGCGGTACGACGGCCACGCCGACCTGGCGCACGTCGATCTCGGGTCGATCGTCTGGTGGGGCGAGTGGCATCTCACCGGCTCCGAGAAGAACAAGCTGCCCGCGCTCGAGAACCGGATGAAGGTGATCGACGCGTATCGCGCCGCGTTCAAGAAAACACCGCTCCTCATGCTCATCGGCGGCGGCCCGTGCCTGAAGTACGCCAGTGGGCACGGCATGGGCTGGCGCGCCGACTGCCTGGGCGACATGGGCGGGTTTTCCAAGAACTGGTGCCACATGCGCATGGCCTATCCGGATTCCATCCGGCAAGAGGACATCCAGGACGCCTGGAAGACGGCGCCGGTTGCCTGGGAAACGTGCTGGGACATGCGGAAGTGGGTCAGCGAAGGCTGGTCGCCGCGTTTCATCTTCAACTACGCCCTCGCGCTGCACGGTTCGTACATCAACAACAAGTCGGCGCCGCTGCCTGCCGGTGACAACGTGCGCCCGGAGGTGGAGCGATTCCTGCGCAGGCTGGGTTATCGGCTCGTTCTCGATGAGTTGAAACATCCGTCGCGGGTGAAGGCGGGAACGAAGCTGAACCTGCGCATGACCTGGCGGAATATCGGCTCCGCCCCATGTTACAGGCCCTATCGCCTGGCCTACCGGCTGACCGACGAGCAGGGCGAGAGCCAGACGTTTGAGTCGCGGATCAAAGTCAACCAGTGGCTCCCCGGATCAATCAAGCTCTTCACCGAAGAGTTCTTCAAGGAGCCCCTGGATTTGCCAGAGGGTGACAAGATCGCCGTGACCGACTCGATCTCCCTGCCGCGTGAGCTTCCCGCCGGCGTTTACAGACTTTCCCTGGCGGTCGTCGATGAATCATCCCCCCGTCCCGTGGTGCGGCTGGGAATCAAGGGCCGCGCCGCCGACGGCTGGTATCCACTCTCCAAGGTCCGGATCTCCAGGTGACCGCGGAACAGCCCTCCAGGCGCTGAAGCGCAAGGCTCCCTGATTTCTGCTCCCGCCATCCCTGGTGATCGACAAGAAACGCCTGATGAGCTTCTATTCACGCCACCTCTTTCCACGGCTCTGCGACTGGGGAATGCGGAATTCCCGGATGGCGCGCTTGCGCGAGGAGGTGCTGGCCGAGGCGGATGGAGAGATTTTGGAGATCGGCTTTGGGACCGGACTCAACCTGGAGCACTACCCCGAACGCGTGGTCCGTCTCACGGGTGTCGATCCCAACGATGGCATGTCGCGGCTGGCGCACTCCAGGATCGAGCAGAGCCGCATCAAGGTCGACCTCCGGACCCGGACGGCCGAGGAACTGCCGTTCGAGGACGGTCAGTTCGACTGCGTGGTCAGCACCTGGACGCTCTGCAGCATTCCCGA
>JBMFUH010000152.1:1894-10209 GCA_049966735.1 Isosphaeraceae bacterium | reverse complement strand
TCGACGGGGCCTTCCTGACCGCCCGAGCCTGCATGCGGCGGATGGTGCGCCAGGGCCGCGGCGGGTCGATCCTCTTGATCGGTTCGGTCCACTCGGTCGAGGCCTCGCCCCTGAAGGCACCTTACGTTGCGGCCAAGCACGGCCTCTTGGGGCTGGGACGGCTGATCGCCAAGGAAGGGGGCCCCGCATGGTATCCGGGCCAACGTGATCTGTCCCGGATTCGTGCGCACGCCACTCGTCGAGAAGCAGATTCCCGAGCAGGCCAGAACCCTGGGATTGTCCGAGGATGAGGTCGTCAAGAAGGTCATGCTGCGGGACACGGTCGACGGCGAGTTCACGTCCGCCGATGACATCGCCCTTGTCGCTGTCTTCTTCGCGTCATTCCCCTCGCTTGCCCTGACCGGTCAGTCGCTTGTTGTGAGTCATGGCTGGCACATGCAATGATATGCGGTAAGTGGCTCTTTCCTTTTTCCCAGTAAGCGGCACAAGAATCGCCTTCAGACATTTCATGCCACCACCCCGGCACGATCTGAACAGACCAGCAGGGGACGGAGCTGTAGCGTTTTCTCAGGAAGCAGCGCCTTGGTTGACGAAGCGCCTGGGGCCGCCAAGAATTCGAGACAGCACCCAATCTTCATACAACTGCGAGTGTGCCTCGCCTGTGAGCGAGGCAAGTCGTATCGAGGAACCTCGCCCATGGCGGACGAAGCGACGCGGAAAACGGGATCGGCGAATCCAACCGTCCTGGCGATGGATCATCCCATCACGACTCTGATGCTGGTCCTGGGGCTGATCAGTCTTGGAGCCCTGTCCTTCGAAAGCATGCGCGTGGACATCTTCCCCTCGCTGAACACCCCGAAGATCTACGTCTTCTTCGATTTCATCGGCATGAGCCCCGACCAGATCGAAGGGTTCATCGTCAACGAGCTCGAGCTCTATTTTCAGTACGTCGACGGCATCCAGGACATCAAGTCGCGGAACATCCAGCAGGTCGGCCTCTGTGAGCTGTCGTTCTTCCACGACACCGACATGGGCCAGGCCATGGCCCAGGTCGTGGCCATGTCCGACCGAGCCATGGCGTGGATGCCCCCGGGGTCCTTGCCGCCCATGATCATGCGCATGGACGCCGGCAGCGTCCCGATCGGCTACCTCGTCTTCACCAGTGAGGGGAACAAGACCTCGCTTGGGGCAATGGGAGACCTGGCGCAGAACATCATCCGACCGCTCGTGCAGAAGAACGTTCCCGGCACGGTCGCCATTTCTCCCTTCGGCCCGAACATGCGATCGATCATCATCAATGTGGATCCCCACAAGCTCCTCGAATACAACCTGAACCCCCAGCACATCATCGACGCCCTGAAGACGGGGAACGTGGTGATTCCCTCGGGCAACATCTACGTCAAGGACTCCATGCCGATGGTTTACAACAACGCCACGGTCGTGGACATCCAGCGCCTGGGGAATATTCCGATCAAGCTGGGCTTGAACGTGTACCTACGTGACATCGCGACCATTCAGGACGCGACCGACATCACCTATGGCTATGCACTCGTCAATGGCGAGAAGGCGATCCACCTGCCGATCATCAAGAAAGACACGGGTTCGACGCTCACCGTGGTGGCCGACGTTCACAAGTCGATGGACATTTTCCGCAGCGCCGTTCCCAAGGACGTGAAGATCAGCTTCGAGTTCGACGAATCGCCCACGGTGGTGCACGCCGTCGAGAGCGTGGCCACCGAGGGGGCGATCGGCGCGGGCTTGACTGGACTGATGATCCTTTTGTTCCTCCGCGACCTGCGGAGCGTGATCGTCGTCGTGTGCAACATTCCGCTGGCCCTGACCGGGTCGTTATTCGGACTGTGGGTGACGGGCAACACGATCAACATCATGTCGCTGGGCGGCATGGCGCTGGCGATCGGCATCCTCGTCGATGAGGCGACCGTGACCATCGAGAACACGCACGTCCAGATGGGGCAGACGAAGAACATCGCCACGGCGTCGCTGCTTGCCAGCAACGCCACGGCCGTGCCGCGGCTCCTGGCGTTGCTCTGCATCCTGTCGGTCTTCATTCCGGCGTTCGTCATGCAAGACCCGCTGCGGTCCTTGTTCATGCCGCTGACCATGGCGGTTGGGTTTGCCATGATCTCGTCGTATCTGCTTTCCAGCACATTTGTACCGATCATGAGCGTCTACCTGCTCAAGCACGAGGGGCATGACGGCGAGCAGGGAGAAGAGAAGCGCGGGCTGTTTGACAGAATGCTCGGGGGTTATCACAAGGTCGTGGACTTGTTCGTCCGGCACCGCTGGACGGTGGTCGCATCGTATTTCGCCGCGTGCGCCCTCGTTCTGGGGGGCCTGGGTCTCCAGGTCGGAACCGAGTTGTTCCCGCAGATCGATTCCGGGGAGTTCGTGCTGCGGTTTCGGCCGCCTTTGGGATCGAGCTACGAATTGACCCGCGAGATGGGGGTAAGGTGCCTCCAGGAGATCGAACGCGAGGCGGGAACAGAGAACGTCGCGATCACCATGGGCTTCGTGGGTCAAGTCGCCCCGAACTTCGGCATCGACAACATGGTGCTATTCATGCGCGGACCGGACGACGGCTGGCTCCGAGTGGCCTTGAGCGAGGATAGCGGCATCAAGCTCGACGAGTTTCGGGAGCGGCTCCGCAAGGTCCTACCCGAGCGGTTGATCCCCTGGATGGCTCAGCGGCTGGAGCAGGGAGCAGGGGGAGGAGGATTGTCAACGGCGGAGGCTCGTCAACAGGCCGAGCAGTGTACGTTTGGGTTCGAGCCGGGCGACATTGTCAGCCAGGTCATGAGCTTCGGCGCCTCCAAACCGATTGCGGTTCGCGTTGTCGGAACTGATTATGACGAGGTCCGCAAGCACGCGGAGAAAATCGCGGTCGAGATGAAGCGGATTCCCTACCTCCGCGACGTCGGTTTCGAGCAAACGCTGGACTATCCTACCGCGGAAGTCGACATCGACCGCGAGCTGGCGGGGCTGATCGGGGTGACCCCCGAGCACATGAAGCGCGCTCTGGTGATGGCGACATCCTCAACTCGATTCTCCAACCTCAACTACTGGATCAACGTGAAGACCGGCTTCGACTATCTGGTGCAAATCCAGATTCCGCCCCTGCGAATGGAGAAGGCGGAGGACATCGAGGAGTTGCCTCTGGAGTCGGTCAACCCCGTGGTGCCGCTCATGGTTCGGGATGCGCTCAAGGACGGTCGAGTTCACATGAGTATGCGTCCCGGCGAGTTCGACCGCGACATGTCGCAGCGCTACCTGACCGTGGTCGCCAACGTCGAGGGCGAGGACATGGGCCGAGCCGCGCGCCAGGTCCGGCAGGCGGTCGACGAGGCTGGAAAACCGCCCCGAGGCGTGCGGGTGGAGGAGATGGGACAACTCCCCTCAATGACCGAAATGTTCAAGGCTCTGGGTATCGGACTGGCAGTCGCCGTTTTCGTGATCCTCGTCCTCTTGACGGCCTATTTCCAATCTCCGCGGCTGGCCTTGATCTCGATCGGCGCCGTGCCGGGGGTCCTCGCCGGCATCGCGACCATCCTTTACTTCACCAATACCACGCTCAACATCGAGTCCTTCATGGGTTCCATCATGTGCCTGGGCGTGTCGGTTTCGAATTCGGTGATGATGGTGACGTTCATGGACGAACACTGGAGGAAGGGCAAGCCTTCGACCGAGGCGGCCATCTTGGGAGCGAGCGAACGTCTGCGGCCGATCTTGATGACGGCTTGCGCCATGACCGTCGGCATGGTGCCGATGGCGCTGGCCCTGGAGAAGGGAAGCCAGATGGAAGCTCCGCTGGGCCGGGCCGTGATCGGCGGATTGGTGATGTCCACGTTCGCCACTTTGCTGGTTCTCCCCTCCATCTTCGCCTTGGTGATCGGCCGGAAGGAGGCCCGCTCGCCTTCGCTCAACCCGGGCAACCCTGAAAGCACGCACTACGACCCGCAGCTTTACGCTCAGGCCAACGAAGCTGGCCGCGAAGGCACTCGGAGCGATCACGCGGCAGCAGACGAGGATGCCCAGTGACCAGAGGTGTAGCCGGGTATTCAGAAATCCCCGGGGCGGGCTTGCCCGCCTCACCTGCATCGGGAGATGAGCAATGCGAACAACATTTCGGCCTGACCTAAGGGTTTGTTCCGCTCGCCGCGGCCGGCTGCTGGCTCTGAGCTTCTTAGCCTGCCTCGCGGCGTCGGGATGCTCGAAGGAAAGAAAGGTTGCCCCGAGCGTCACGGAACCTCCGGCGCTTCACGTGATTCATCCCCGTCTTCGAAAAATCGTCCGTGTCGTCGGACAGCCGAGCTTCGTCGAGAGTTACGAGCGCACGTCGATCTATCCCAAGGTGACCGCATACATCGAGAAGTGGAATGTGGATATCGGCGATAAGGTGCGGAAAGGGGACGTGCTCGCCGACCTTTTCGTTCCGGAGTTGCGCGAACTGCTGGGGACGAAAAGGGCCACAGTCCAGTACGACTCCGACCGGGTCAAGTTTGCCCAGAAGGAAGTGGAGGTGGCCGCCGCCGAGGTCAAGGCGGCCAAGGCTCGTCTAGATGAGGCCAAGTCGATCCTGGGCAAGTACGAGGCCGAGGTCAAACGATGGCAGGTCCAGGTCGACCGGTTGGCGCGGGAGGTCGACCGGCAGGTCGTCGCTCCGCAGATCTTGCTGGAATCGAGAAATGAATTGATTGCCGATATCGCCGCGCGAGACGCCGCGAAGGCGTCGATCGCCAAGGCGGAGGCGGAACTGCTCGCCGCCGAGGCCAGGCTGGGCAGGGCCGAGGTCGGCGTGGCAGTCGCCCGGTCCGACCTGAGCGTGGCCAACAGCGAGGCGAAGCGGCTCGAGGCGTGGGTGGGCTACCTCAAGCTCTTCGCCCCCTACGATGGCATCATCGTGGCCCGGAACGCCAACACCTGGGATTTCGTCCTGCCCCAGACCGGCGACCCCACGGCCGAACTCCGCTCTCCCCACCTCTCGCCCAGCGGTCAGGCCGCGCCGATTTACGTGGTCGACCGCACCGACATCGTCCGGATCTACGTCGACATCCCCGAGAGGGATGCCAATTATGTTCATATCGGGTCTGAAGCGCGCGTCAAGCTCTGGGCCTACCGCGACAAGTGGCTGCCGGCAGCGGTGACGCGCGTCTCCTGGGCCCTCAACGTCAAGAGCCGCACCATGCGCGCCGAGATCGACCTGCCCAATCCCGGCAGCCAGATCCTGCCGGGGATGTATGCCTACGGCAAGGTGATCGTGGAACGCCCCGACGTCCGGGCGCTGCCGAAGTCCGCCTTTACGCACGCCGGCGGGAAGTCGTTCATCTGGGGCTACGAAAACGGCCGCGCGGCGCGCACCGAAGTGCAGACCGGCGTCAGCGACGGCGAGTGGATCGAGATCACGAACCGCCGCATCAAGGCCGAATCCGCCGACGAGGAACAGTGGGCGCCGATCGACGGTTCGGAGCAGGTGCTTTTTGGCAGCAAGCTCTCCATCCTCACCGAGAACACTCCCGTGCGACTGGAAGACACGCCGGCGTTGATCGAGGAGGAATCCACAGAGGCAACTCCTGACATGACGGAAGCCGGTTCGGTGACCGGCGTCAAGTCCCAAGGTGAACTGGCGAACCGTCCATCAAGGGCCGATTGAAACGCGGCGATGACCAGGCTGTCTGAGAAGTTCGGTCGCGTGTCTCCAGATGAATTGCCTTCGTCGTCGGTTCGTGCCCCTCTGGTTTCAGCCGTTCGAGCAGTTAAGCTATCATAAGTGCACGGATTCTTTTTGGAGAGAGCCGATGGCCGAGGGAACAGAGGAACGCAACCTACCAAACACTCCCCCTGGCCCTTCCATGCGAAGGAAGGGAAGGGTTCTGACGGCTCTGGCGTTTATCCTGCTCACGGCCGCGGCCGTGGGCTGCGGCGTCCTGGCGGTGTCGGCGTGGCGGGATGCGGAAGCGGCACGAAAGGGGGAACAGGAGGCCGCCAAGAAGCAAGAGAAGGCAGAGGAAGCCGCGGCCGAATTCAAGGGCAAGTTCCAACAGAAAGAGGCGGAGTGGAAGACCGCGCTCAGCGAACTCCATCAACTTCAGGCATCGGCGGCGGCGGCGCGGCGTTCATCGGAAGACACCAAAGCGGTCCTGGATTTCTTGAAGCAAAAGCTGTTGAGCGCAGGCCGTCCGGGGGATGCGTCGCTAACGGAAGCCTTCTGGGCCGGTGGCCTGGGCAAAGACCTGACATTGCTCAAAGCAGTAGAGATGGCCGGGTCGCAGGTCCCCGAGTCGTTCGCGGATCGGCCGCTGGGAGAAGTTTCGGTTCGCGAGATGCTGGGCCTGACTTTACTGAACCTGGGACAGCCGGCCAAGGCGGTCAAGCAGTACGAGCGTGCCCTCGCGTTGCGGGAAGCCATGCAAGGAGTCGAACATCCCGACACGGCCGCCTGCCGCAATCAACTGGCCGTCGCGTACCGGCTCGCCGGCCGCATTACCGAGGCCGGCCGCCTGTTTGACCGCAGCTCCAGTTCACCCGCCCACGCCGCCGCGCTGGCCGTCCGGGGACAGATGCTCCTTCTCCAGAAGAAACCCGTTGAAGCCGAACTGAAACTGCGTGAGTGCCTGACGATTCGCCAGAAGACCCAGCCTGACGACTGGTCTACCTTCGACACGAAGTCAATGCTCGGCGAAGCGCTTCTGGAGCAAAAGAAATACGCCGAGGCTGAGCCGCTCTTGCTGTCGGGATACCAGGGCATGAAACAGCAGGAAAACTCCATCTCAAGGCGAGACAGGTTACGCCTCACCGAGGGCATCGAGCGTATCGTCAGGCTTTACGAAGCCTGGGGCAAGCAGGACCAGGCGGCGAAGTGGCGGAAGGAGCTGAACCCAGCCGGCGCGGCAAGGAAGTCATAATCGGCCCTGCACGTCGGTTTACCGCCCGAGACTCCCCGAATCTCATCTCTGCTGGGGTGCGACATTGAGGATTACGCAGTGATTGCCTGTCAGATCCCGACGAACTCCGCCATCCGCGATAAATACTGTATTGGGGACGACCGGGGCGGGTCGATGAGTCCCGCAATACGGCAGGACAGAAGCTGTGAAGTCTGCCCCGTGATTGACTCAAGGATGGAGCCTTGTGTCATGAAGCGTCGATTCGTTTGCTCGAGGATGCACTTTCCGACCTTGCTTTTTTGCTGGGCCTTGTCGATCCCTTGCGCGGGCCAATCTCCCTCGTTGACACCACCGGCACAACCCGCACCATCGACCCCAACTGCCAATGGTGGGCAAGGTCCGAGGGCCGACAGTCTGCTGGCGCCTCTTCCATCCCAGCCGTCACCGACGGCAGTACCCCCATCGCCCCTGGGAGGCCGCGTCACGCTCAAGCCCGCGCCCTACGCGGCGACCGACCTTCGGTTCCCAATCAACCTCGCCACCGCGCTGCGACTTGCCGACGCCCGGCCGCTCATCGTGGCCGTGGCGCAGGCCCGAACATGGGTTGCCGAGGCCGAGCTGACGCGGGCCAAGGTCCTCTGGATTCCGGCGCTCAATATCGGCTTCGACTACATCCGCCACGACGGCGGCGGCCCAGACTTCAACAAGGGCATCATGACGACGCCGAGCACGAACTTCTTCTATGCCGGTGCCGGCCTCTGGGGAATTCCCTTGGGGGTCATCTCGACAACTGATGCCATCTATCAGCCCCTTCTGGCCCGGCAGAACCTGAACTCCGAGCACTGGAACATCCAATCGGCCAAGAACGACGCCTTGCTCCAGACCGCTGACGCCTACTTCATGGTTCATCAGTACCGGGGAACGTATGCCGGCGGCCTCTACATGGTCGAGCGGGCCCGGGAGGTGTTCGAGCGGATCGCTTCCTTGAGCCCCGACCTGGTCTCGGCGTTCGAGGTTGACCGGGCTCGCAACATGCTGGCCGAGCTTTCCCAGCAGGCTGTCTTGGCTCGCCAGGAGTGGCGGGTGCAAAGCGCGCGGTTGACCAAGGTGCTTCGGCTCGATCCTCGCGCGGTGGTCGAACCGCTGGAGCACGATCACCTCCAGCTCACCCTCATCGACCCTGCCCGGCAACTTGACGACCTGATGTCGATCGCGCTGGCCAATCGCCCCGAAATCGCTTCACGCCAGGCGCTCGTGCAGGCGGCCGAAGTGGGAGTGCGCCGGGAGAAGGCGCGCCCGTTCATTCCCCAGGTCGCGCTCAACGGCTTCCAGACTCCTTACGAGATGCTTCAGGCCGGCATCTTCGGACTGGGAACCAACACAAAGCTCAACCAGTGGGCCGGCCGCGACGATTTC
>JBMFUH010000152.1:0-1884 GCA_049966735.1 Isosphaeraceae bacterium | reverse complement strand
CTCGAGAGCGTCGGGTTCGGCAATCTGGCGCGGATCAAGGCCCAGCGCGGCATGGAATCGCTGGCGATCCTCGATCTCTTCAACACCCAGGACATGGTGGCCGAGCAGGTCAACCAGGCCCATGCGCGTCTCCAGTCGGCGGCAGCCCGGGTCGTTCAGGCCGATCGTGCCCTCCGGACCGGCATCATCACCTTGAACGGTGCCATAGAGGGGCTCCAGCATACCAGCCGGCTCGGCGACGTCCTGATGCTGATCACGCGTCCCCAGGAGGCCATCTATGCCCTCCAGCTCTTGAAAACGGCCTTCGACGAGTACTTCGCGACGGTGGCCGAATACAACCGAGCACAGTTCGAACTGTTCCACGCGCTGGGCTATCCGGCCCGCGAGGTCGCGCAGTTCCGGTCAGCGGGAGAAGTCGTGCCGGTGGATACGGCGCGGCCCGCTTACCTGCCCCCGGTGGGCAACGGCCCGCCGCCGGCAACCAGATGATCACCAATGGCTCACGGACAGGAAGTGTGTGAGCTCCTCTTTTCTCAAAGTTGAAAAGGGCTTCACTCATGCACCAGCGTCCGATTGTCAGGTATCTTCCCGATATCGAGCGGTTGGAGGAAAAGCAGTTGCTCAGCGCCGGCCCGTTAACGACCGGAGTCGCCCATCCCCTGGCCGCTACCAGAGCTTTGGCACACCACGCGACCGCCACGGCGGAGGCACGCGGGGCCTCCGTGACCTTCGCCGCTAGACCCAGCGGACTGTTGGCGGCCAGCCATCCCGGTCAGGTCCAGACGCTGCCCACCTCCTTCCTCGTGTTCCGTATCACCAACACGCCGTGGCAGACCCCTGCCAATCTGGTTCCTCCCTTCCAGCAGGTCCTGGTGCAAAATCGCCAGCCCATTCCTGGCCAGGTTTACAACGTCATGTATGTCGTTGTGAAGAACGGGACGTCTCAGACGTTCACCGCGAGTAACGGTTTCACCGTGCGACTCAACAATCAAGCCAAATCGCTGATGTTCCCCGTCTTGACGGGAAACCAGCAGTGGAGACCCAATCAGTGGATCGTCCTTTACGTCCTCACGAAGAAGTACTACCCGGTGTCATTCGTGCCCGGAGGATTCGAGGTCGACCTCGGCGGCCGAATATCAACACTGGTACCGGGACCATCGGGGATCTTTCTCAGGCTCACTTATAATCCTCAGACATTTTCTCGCACGCTGGACTGGATCGTGGCCTTTGGCCAGGGGCCGGAGCTGGGAGCGGGGGCGAAACTTGGGCTCCCCGACACGGCCATCAACGAACTCGTCGCCGCGTCCACTCACCGCATTGATTTCGCGGGCCACTTCTAGTCAGCCCGGAGGCAAGCCGATTCACCCGGCACGGGCAAGCAAGGGCTCGGATCAACCGCAACAGAAGGCGTCATTGGTCAAAGGGAGGAATTGGCAAAGGCCGTGAGACTTGTCATGGGGAGAAACGCTGTCCGCTCATTGATCCTTGCCGCCGCCGTGCTTGTCTGCACGGTCAAGGCCGTCCCGTGCGCCGCTCAGGCCCCGGAATCGGAGAAGCCGACGGCAGTGGCGGCAAGGACGGCGGCACTGCCGCCTCCCGGAGAACAGGCGGTCTTGCCGGGAACCGCGGCGGCTCCACTGATCACTCCCTTCGCGGGTCAAGGCAAACCTCCTTTGTCCCTCTCACTGCCTTCGTCGGTGTCTTCGGACATCGAGCGCTTTGTGAACCAGCGCGGTGGGAACTCGCCCACTTCGCCCACGCCTTCGACGGGCGCGACCATGAGAGCCCGGGAGGGCCGCTCGACAGCTCCCCTGCCTCCCCTTCCCGCGCCTTTGGGCCGCACCCCCGGGACATTCCCCGCCCGAGTTGCGGGGCCTGTCCGGC
>JBMFUH010000151.1:0-10210 GCA_049966735.1 Isosphaeraceae bacterium | reverse complement strand
CGTCGAACCGGTGGAGTTGGTGGCCGTCGAGGAGCCTGTCGTCGAACCGGTGGAGGTTGAACTGGAGGACGATGAGCTCGACGTGCTCGTGGTCGAGGTCGAGGAAGCGGACGAACCCGTCGTCGAACCGGTGGAGTTGGTGGCCGTCGAGGAGCTCGTGTTCGTGGGCGAGGAGGAAGATGACGAGCTCGCCGTGGTCGAGGGTGTTGTTGAAGTCGACCCGGTTTGCGTGGTCGAGGAAGTCGAAGATGCGGGGGTCGTTGTGTTTGTGCCGGTTGTGCCGGTGGCCGTGGTCGAGGACGCCCCGGTGGTTGCCGTGGTTTGCGATGGTGTCGATGCCCGGGTCACCGTCGGTGAGTAGGTGCTTCCCGTGATGTTGGTTTGCACGTTGATCGGAACGTTGATCAGCGGCGATTGAGCCTGCCCGTAGTTGATCCGCAGCATGCGGGCGAGGCGCGGACGCACCAGCGGATGACGCACCACGCGGACATGAGCGTGGGGGACTCTGACTCTCACGCGGTGGATGGCAGAAAGAAGAACTCGCCCCTCAAGGTCGTCGATCGTGGTCTGAAAATCGACTCGGCGTCGTGCGACGCCCTGTCCCAACCGCCTTGACGTATCATCGTGCAACATGACCCTCAAGCCCTCCTGGCTGAAAGGTCTCAAGTGGAGATCAGGGGAGATCGCCCCATTCCGGAGAATCAGGATTCCCGGAAAACTCCCAGCTTGAGCTATAGACTTCGTGCATCGGTATGCAGCCGAGCGAGCTTGAGAAAAAAAGCGCTGGCGACTCGCCGGCTCATGACCAGGACATCGACAAGTCAAGAAAGGCCTCAGGAAGGTGAATCCTTGTGCCTTCCCGATTCTCAGGTCTCTCATGCTCAAGGGCGAGCGAGTTGTGCCAGGGGAAAGAGATTTTCTCCCGCGAGCCGGCAAGGGGGAAAAGCCGGGGCAGGAAGTGGTGCGGTTTCAAAAAAAAACGGAATTCCCGGAAAAATGTTCTCGCGTGCGCTAGACAACCTGTGTACATTAGCAATCAAAGAGTCAGGTAGTGTTCGTCCGTGTGCCCTGCAGTTCCGCCTTATTCGACAGCGGTTGTCCCCTGCGTGGAGGCGTGGATTGAAACGTCCCCAGGAGGCTGACATGGCCGACATGGAATCGCTTACACCCTATTTGGCCGGTGGTCTCATGCCCAGACTGCCGGCAGGAGGCTGACATGGCCGACATGGAATCGCTTACATCCAGGCAGCGTGAGATTTACACGTTCATCCGTGGCAAGATCCAGGGCCGAGGCTACGGCCCGACAGTCCGGGAGATTGGCGTCCATTTCCACATCAAGAGCCCCAACGGGGTGATGTGCCATCTCAAGGCTCTGCAAAAGAAGGGCTTGATCCATCGTGAGCCGAACATGTCGCGAGCCATCCAGTTGCTCGAAGACTCGCCCACCAGCCATCCCACCGGAGTGAAGATGGTCGGGCGGATCGCCGCCGGCCAGCCGATCGAGGCCGTCGAGCAGCAAGACGAGCTCACGTTCTCGGAGTGGACGGAAGACTGCGACAAGTTCGCCCTGCGCGTTTCCGGAGATTCGATGATCGAAGAGCACATCACCGATGGCGACTTCGTGATCATCAAGCGGCAAGAGCAAGCGCGTGACGGCCAGATCGTCGCGGTCCGTGACGAGGAGGGTGAAGCCACCCTCAAAAAGCTGTTCCGGGAGAAGAACCGCTATCGCCTCGAGCCGGCGAATCGTACGATGAAGCCAATTTTCCGCGACCACGTTAATGTCCTGGGAGTTCTGGTCGGCGTGGTGCGCAAGTATTGACATTATTCTGTCGCCCCTTCCCGGAGCGTGGATTGAAACGCTGAAGGATGACTTGATGGAACCGGACGCCTCGGCCCCCGCGGAGCTGGTCAGGCTTTTCACTGACGGCGCTTGCAGCGGCAATCCCGGCCCGGGGGGCTGGGCCTATATCCTCCAGCACCCAGCATCGGGCGTTGTGCGCGATGGCTCGGGCGCGGAGGAGGAAACCACCAACAACCGCATGGAGCTTGCCGGCGTGATCGAGGGTCTCTCCGCGCTCACGCGACGCTGCAAGGTTGAGCTGGTCACGGACAGCCAGTATGTCGCCAAGGGCATCTCCGAGTGGATGCCCAACTGGAAACGTCAGGGGTGGCAACGCAAGGAAAGGGGCCAGTTGAAGCCGGTGATGAACGTCGATCTCTGGAAGCGGCTTGACTCCCTGCTAGCCAAGCACGACGTCCGGGTGACCCACGTCCTGGGCCACCGCGGACATCCCGCAAACGAAGCGTGCGACCGGATGGCCGTCGCGGCCTACAAGGCACTCGCGGCCAAGAAGCGGAAGCGGTCGTGATCTGCCCGATCAACCCATCACCCTGGCCACGGCCTCGCGCGCCCGGATCATGAGCGGGCTGTCGTTGGTCTTCGCGCCGGGGAGATGAAACATCGCCGCCGCCGCCAGCGGAGCACGCCAGCGCGGTTCGGACGCGGCGAGGCATTCTTCCCAGATCGCCCCGCCGTACTTGTAGTCGTGGCTGTCTGTCCCCTTGTGAAAGATCATCCGCCGGGCCGCGTCGAAAATGCGTGCGGTCGAGCCGCCACGGGAAAGGTAGGTCACGGTCTGCGCGGCGGCCTGCTTGCGGTCATCGTTGATCGTCGCGAAGATCTCGCCGACTGCCTCATCCCCTTGCGCCAGTTTCTCCGCGCCGGGGAGTGAATCGATCTCGAGGGAGCTGGACGACTTGGCGCGATCGCGGTAAAGCGGCTGCCAGCCAACCGCTTGCAGCAATGCGAGTTTGCGCGTGAGGTCGTCACCGCTGGCGTGGAAGATGTAGTGCAGCGCATTGGACGCCGTGGTCGCGTGCAGGCTGATGATTCCCGGATTCTTCATCATCATCTCGCTGGCGTTGAGCACGACAGCATCCCAGAGTGCCGCGGGCCCGACGCCCTGGTCGAGCATCCTGGCCGCCTCGGCCGAGGCGGCTTCCGGGCTTGCCTGTCGCATCGTCTGGAGGAGTGACCTGGTTGCGCCAGGGTCTTGCCGCCCGATCGGCCAGTCGGCGCGAATCTTCTTGGCGGCCTCCAGGTTGGCTTCGTAGGGGCCGAGTGGCTTTGGTCGGTCTCCCTGAAGATCGAGCAGTCCGTAGGTGAGCGACCGCAGCACCGGTTCGGCGTGCTCCCAGCCAATCGCCTGCAAGGTGCGCCAGCTCTGGGCGGCGAAGATGGCCTTGTGACCGATGTGGCGCTGGTCGCGGACGGCCATTCGCCAGACCGGCTCCATCGTCTCGGCCGCGCCGGTGCCGCGGCAAAGGCCGGCCACCGCCGCGTCGGCCGCATCCGAATCCCAGGCTTCCATGGCCTGCATGTACTCGGCCCTGGCGAGATGAGGAGGCGGCACGCGCGATTCGTCCACCTTCCCCAGCGCCCAATCTCCCTCCCTGACGTCGGCTGCCTGCGAGTTCTTGAAGTTGTCCAGCGCCCAGAAAAGCGGCAGCAGCCGTTCCGTGACGGCCGCGGTCTGGCCGAGCAAGTGGGCCGAGTTGATCACCATCACCGCGTGGAACTTGAACCCGACGGGCCGAGGCTTGATGTTGCGGACGCCCGCCAGGAAAAGCCCGCCCAGGAGCGATCGGTACGAGAGGCCCTCCTTGAGCTCCGCCACGGCTTTCTCGAAAACCTTGTCGCGCGGGGTGTCTTCGATCCAGCGCACGACAGGCTCGATCTCGGGACAGAACCGGACCATTTCCGGCCCAACCTTCGCCTCGTCCGCCGAAGCAGGAGTGATCGCGCTCAATGCCTCCCAAGGCCCCAGCCCCGCGCCCAGGCCAAGCACCGAGGCCGCGTGCAAGAACTGACGTCTTCCCAGTCGATCGTTCATTGCTTTCTCTCCTCTGGTCTCAGCGACGGGCCGTCGGGTCAGGATGAATGCAACTGGTGAGCAGGCCACTGGCCCACGCTCTCAACGTTCCCACGACCCGCTGATTCGAGATGCTCGGAAGATACGCGCTTCCCGAATCATACGCACGGCAGACCAGCGGCGAGAAGGGCCTGGTCTCACGACTGCTGAAGCTGGTTGATCTTGTTGTACAGGGTCTTATGGCTTCGTCGCGCGTCGGCGCCTCCGCGGAGAAGGACAACGGCTCGCCCCCCGTCGCTCGGAAGCCATTGCCAGGGATTTGCTCGATCAGCACAGGGATCTTCATGCGAGCCACCTCCGCAACCACTGATTCTCCGCTCCTATGGTACTGCGGCGAAATCGAAACCGGCAAGCCGCTCCGCAGGGCCCGCCCAGGGGTGGTTCGCACCCTTTCACGGCTCAGGACTGCTGAAGCTGGTTGATCTTGTTGTAGAGGGTCTTGAGGCTAATACCGAGCTCTTTGGAGGCGGCGGGCTTGTTGCCGCTGTGCTTCTCGAGCACGGCCTGGATGTAGCTCATTTCAATGTCGCGGAGGGTCGGCGTGCCTTCGGGAATTGTGAAGTGGGGCGAGCCGATCGGTGAGTGGCCTGTGGCCGGATGCTGTGTGCGGCCCCGGGCGGGGAACTGGGTCGGCAGGTGCTCGGAACGGATCGGGCTGTTGCCGGCCAAAATCGACGCGCGCTCGATCGCGTTGGCCAGCTCGCGAATGTTGCCGGGCCAGTCGTGCGCGGAGAGGGCCTCGATGGCCTCGGGGCTGATGGAGCATTCCGTCAAGCCCCGGCGCGTCGTGTACCGCGAAAGCAGGTGCCGCGCCAGCTCGGGGATGTCGTGCTTACGGTCGCGCAAGGGCGGCAGGAAGATCTCGAAGGTGTTGAGTCGGAAGAAGAGATCCTCGCGAAACTGCTCGTTCTTGACCATGTCGCGGAGATCGCGATTGGTCGCGCAGAGAACCCGGACGTCCACGCGAAATGGCTCGTTCTCGCCGACCCGGCGGATCTCGCCCGATTCGAGGAAGCGCAGCAGCTTGACCTGCACGCTCTTGTCCAGCTCGCCCACCTCGTCGAGGAAGAGCGTTCCGCCGTTGGCGACCTCGAAGAGCCCCTTGCGGTTGTTATCAGCGCCGGTGAATGCCCCTTTGCGGTGGCCGAAGAGCTCGCTCTCGACCAGGTTTTCCGGCAAGGCGCCGCAGTTGACCGGAATGAACCCTCGACTGGCCCGCTCGCTCTTGTCGTGCAGGCTGCGCGCGACCAGCTCCTTGCCAGTTCCCGTATCGCCCAGGATCATCACCGTGGCCTCGGTCGGCGCGATGGTCTCGATCAAGCGGCGGACCTGCTGCATGGCCGGAGTCTCGCCGATCAAAAGGGGCGATCCCTCGGCGATTTTGAGCCGCGTCTCGAGCGCCGCGGTCTTGTTCGTCAGGTCTCTCCGCTCGGCGATCCGCTGGAGCAAGACCTCCAGCTCGGCCCACTTGCAGGGCTTGGTCAGGTAATCGAAGGCGCCCAGCCGCAGCGCCTGCACGGCGGTATCGACGGTGGCCTGACCTGTAAGAATGATCACCTGTGTATCGGGGCTTAACTGCTTGATCTGGTTCAAGACCTCGATTCCCGAGATCCCGGGCATGCGAATATCGAGGAGAGCCGCGTCGAAGAAGCCGCGCTCCAGCGCGCGCAAGGCGGCCGTCCCGTCGGGGCAGACGGTGACCTCATGACCCAGCCGCGGCAATTCCATCTGCATCAGGTCGCGAAGATGGGCCTCGTCATCCGCGAACAAGATTCGCAAGCTCCCCTGGCGCGACTTTTCGATCATCGATTCCTCCTGAATCCACCGGCGTTTCTACTGGGATTGTTCCTTGAGTCTCGCGTGATCCTCGCCCGCGTTTGCCCCTCAGCCCCCATGCGCGCCCGCCGCCGCCAGCACGGCTTCTCCCTCCGAGGGGTCTGGTTCCTTGCCGTCGTCCTGGCTTTCACTGATCTCGGAGGGATGAATTGGCAGGCGGACCGTGAAGGTCGAGCCCTTTCCTTCGCCGGGGCTAAAGGCCATGATCTCGCCTTGATGCTGGTTGACGATCCGGTGCGTGATCGACAGCCCCAACCCCGTCCCCTTGCCCACTCGCCGTTTGGTGAAAAACGGTTCGAAGATGTTCTCGAGAACCTCCGGCGACATCCCGCAGCCGTTGTCGGCGAAGATCATCTCGGCCATGCCCTCGTTGTACCGGGTCTCGATGCGCAAGGTCCCGCCGCTCTCCATCGAATCGAGCGCATTGACAACCAGGTTGAGCACGACCTGCTTGATCTCCTGACCGTCGACCTGGGCCATGACCGCATCCTTGGGCTGAAAGACGATCGTCTTGCCGCGGTACTTGCCAATGTGGCGGATCATGTCGGCCACGCCTTGAATCAGACCTGCCAGGTCGGTCCGCTCACGCTTGATGTCGTTGCATCGGGAGAAGTCGAGCAATTTCTCGGTGATGCTCTTGCAGCGGAATGCTTCTTCCTGAATCATTTTGAGATAATTGGAAACGACTCGCCGATCGGGATGATTCGACTCGGCCAGCATGCCGCAGAGCCTGTTCTCGATCGCCTCGGAGCAAAAGGCGATCGAGGCCAGCGGATTGTTGATCTCGTGCGCCACACCGGCGGCCAGGAAGCCGACGCCGGCCAGCCGCTCGGACCGGACGAGCTGACGGCTTCGCTCCTGGACCTGCTGTTCGAGGTCGGAGTACGTCAGGCTGATCTTGGCCGTCATCTCGTTGAAGGCCTCGGCAAGGTCTTGCATTTCGTCGCCCGTATTGAGCTCGATCTTGTAGTCGAACGAGCCGCGCGCCACCCTGCGAACCCCCCGCTGGAGCAGCCGCACCGGATAGAGCACCCAGCGGTGAAACAGCATCATGAGGCCGCAGAGCATGGCCAGGACCATGAGGGCGGAGGTCCAGACGATCACCCGGCTGGTCAGGTACTGTCCCCTCGACAGCTGGAGCACCTCGAAAAAGTCGCCGAAAAGCTCCCTGGGCAAGAGCATGACGGTGTACTTCAATCGTCCGATCCGTGATTTCAGGTCCGTGGCCGGCTCGATCCGGGGCAGCATCTCGGGGTGCTGGGTCACGTAGTAGGATGTCCCCGGCAGCTTCGTTGCTTTCGGCCCCGAGCTCGGGTCCAGCTCGGCGAGGATCTCCGCCAGATCGTCGTCGATCAAGAATGCAAGGCCGAGCTCGTCCATCCCGCTGTTGGCGCGGTTGCCCCGGATCGTGTTTTGTTTGAGGCAGGAATAATAGGTCCAGAGTGCATCGCGAGCAGCGTTCACTCCTTCGATCACGATCTTCTGTTCCTGGGCGTTCCCATCCGACGGAGGGTGAAGCTGGAAAACCCGATCAATCAAATCGACCGACGCACCCATCTCCACGAGCTGGTCGGACTGCGTCAGATAGCTGATATGAAACGAGTGCAGCCCGAAGATCGAACCGCCCATCAGTATCAGCATCATTCCCACGACCACGCTCAGGCCAACCATGAGCTTGATGCGAATGGGCCACCGGACCATGACGACCTCCCTGTCGTTCGGGTGGGCTGCAACTCCGAGGACGCGTGGAACCCGGGTCCCTCCGGGCGATCAGGAAGCTTATACCACAAGTCGCCCTCAGGCTCAAACTGAAGTCAGTGGTCGGTGGTCAGTAGTCAGTTGCCAGTAGTCAGTGGTCAGTGAAGGGGGCAGCACGCTTGCAACTAGAGCGGTTTTCGGGTCGATGGCCCCCCGTAGGGTCCGCTGTGCGGACCGATGGCCCGGGCATTTGGTCCGCACAGCGGACCCTACAATGCTGAAGTCAGTGGTCGGTGGTCAGTAGTCAGTTGCCAGTAGTCAGTGGTCAGTGAAGGGGGCAGCACGCTTGCAACTAGAGCGGTTTTCGGGTCGATGGCCCCCCGTAGGGTCCGCTGTGCGGACCGATGGCCCGGGCATTTGGTCCGCACAGCGGACCCTACAATACTGAAGTCAGTGGTCAGTGAAGGGGGCAGCACGCTTGCAACTAGCAACTTCTTATCAGTTCAGCAGTTCCCACGATTGGGTCAGCACGGCGAGCAGGAACGTGACCAGCAGGAAGGCCGAAAGAGCCCAGCGATAAGAGCGGACGCCGCGCTGGAAACGAGGCTCGCAGGCGGGGTCCGTCTGAAGCTGCTCGAGAAACCCGAGCCGGCAGGCGATGCTCCCATGCCTCCAGGAGCGTGCAGTGACGTCGATGCCGTTGTGAATGGCAACCGTCAAAAGCGCTTGGGAGAAAATCTGGACGCCGACCGGACAGAGCGACGAGAGCCGATCCCGGCGGGACGGAACCTCGGGGAGTTCTTCCTCGAAGTCAAAATGGGGCGGGCACTCGACAGTGCCGCACGAGACGACCTTGCAGCCGAAGACGTCTGCCTGACGCTCGAAGCGTCGTGAAAGCGCGCCGAAGACGAAAAAGAAGAAGAACCCGAGCGAGCCCAGGGTGGCCGTTCCTTCAAGGATGTCTCTCGCGGGCGCCAGCAGAGTGGCGGGGACCCAGGGGATGGTCGCGATCAACGTCTTGGACAAGGAGAAGATCCGGGCTGCCAGGGCCAGTACCCCCAGGCTGCCCAGGAAGAAGAAGCCGAAGAAGGGCAGGTGCCGGTGCGCCACGTGACCCACTTCGTGGCCGAAGACGGCTGCCACTTCCACCGGGCTGAGGGAGTCGATCAGCGCGTCGCTGAGCAAAACGTAACGGAACCAGGGCAGGACGCCGGTCACACAGGCGTTGACCGTCATGTGTCGCGTGTCCCAGACGAGCAGGTCGTTGAACCGGAAGCCGACGCGCCTTGCCACGTTTTCCAGCCGCCGGCGGAGCGGACCGTCCGGCAGGCTGCGTGTGGGCCAGGCCAGCCGGATAAACGCTGGCGAGAGGATCAAGACCAGCGTGCCCAGCGCCGCCAGTTCCAGTGGTTCGGCCGCGGAGTTCCGCTGCCAGTCCGGCAAGAGCCGGAAGAGTACGTCTTGCCGCACGATGAAGATCAAGACGACGGGCAACACCAGGCCAATCGCCTGCCGCGTCTTGAGACCCACCGAGAGCCAGAGCGAGGGATAGCCATCAATCTTGTGGAGGGCGCGCTCGGCGTAATACAGACCGCTCCAGATCAAGAGCTGAATCACAACGAACGGCGCGAAGATGGCAAGGTCGTCGATCAGCACTGTTCCCCGCAAGCCCCAGTTTGAGAGCACCAGCCGCGACCAGCCAATCCCGTGGACGATCCAGGCGTAGATCCCCAAGCCGGCGATCGTCAAGAGCCGCGAGCCCTGCGTGTACCGCCGCAGCAAACGGGAGGACGCGTAGCCAAAATGGGAGATCCGTGCCGCGACCCAGGCCCCGAGACCGAAGGACAGGAAGCCCACCAGCAGAACACCGCCAGCCATCTCCAGGAGCCGGAACGGAACGGAGGAGCCGGGAATCGCCGGCCCGGGCAGGTCCATCCCGAAAGCGATTAAAAGGGCGATGAAGACGGAAAACGGCATGGGTCGCTCGAATCGGCCGACAGACCGGCCAGTCGCACGTTCCGGATCAGGCGGCCTCGGAAGCACCCACCACGACGATCGAGACGGGGAACTCCACCAGTCGCGACTCTCCCTTGACCGACAGGCTCAGCGGTACGACTAGCCGCCAGGTGTTCTTCTCCTGATCGTGGATCATCGTCGCCTTGGTCGGCGAGGAAGACGAGGGCACAGCCAGCATGAACAGAATCGCCGGATGAGTGGACCCGGCCGCCTCGGCGCTGCTGGTTTCCAGTTCCTTCCGGGGCAGAATCTCCAGCGTCTTGTCCTTGGCGGCGGGCAGCATCAGGATGTAGTCGCGGAAGGGGCTCACGCCGAGATGGTCGCCGTTGACCGGCTGCAAGCCGTATCGGACCGTATAGATGCCCTTGGGGATGGCCTGATCGCGATAGTCGTGCCCTTCGACGGCAAGTTGAACAACCCCGAGAAGCTCGCTCTGCTGGAGGAACGGGAACTG
The DNA here is from genome assembly GCA_049966735.1 of Isosphaeraceae bacterium. Taxonomy (GTDB): domain Bacteria; phylum Planctomycetota; class Planctomycetia; order Isosphaerales; family Isosphaeraceae; genus Aquisphaera. The sequence goes on along the minus strand of JBMFUH010000151.1, from coordinate 271 downwards.
GATGGTTTCCTTGGCCCCGGACGGTTTGGACGCCGCGGGAATCGACTTCCTCAGCCAGATGTCGGCAAAGGTCTTCCCTCCGCTGTCTTTGATCCGGAAACCCTGCGGATTCAGGGCCTTGGTGATCTCCGGCGCAATCGACGAGGGCGGTCCCTGCTTCAAGTCCTCAACCTTGTACGGCTCCTGCGCGACGAGGCTGGCGGGAAGGAGAAAGACGATCGACAGTAAACTCGTTATGGAAATCGTTGGCATGCTCGGGAACCTCACGAAC
>JBMFUH010000150.1:0-10233 GCA_049966735.1 Isosphaeraceae bacterium | reverse complement strand
GGGGTCCCAGTGTAAGGCTCGGTGATGCCAGTACGCCAGGTTGCCCAGGTGGCAGACCGTCACGGAGTGGGCGCCCACGCCGACATCGGCGATCGGCTGTTTGCTCGTCTTGACGCAGTCCAGCCAGTTGTCCCGGTGATTCTTCGCCGTGGGCAAGTGGACGTCGTTCTTCCCCAGCGGCTTCTTGAGGATGGAGCCGGGGACGCTCAGGAGTTCGCCCCGATCCACGTAGATCAGGCCGTGCGTGCCGATGAAGGTGTCGCCGCTGGGCCCGCCGTGGTAGAGGACGACGCCGTCATCGTAGATGTAGCGGACGCCGTGGGTGGCCTTTGAATCGTCCGGAGGTATGATCTGAACCGGCCCGGAGTTGTCGCGATTCAGGCCCCACTGGGCGATGTCGAAATGGTGCGCGCCGAAGTCGGTCATGCCGCCGCCGGAATACTCCATGTAGCTCCGCCAGTTGGGGAAGAAGTCGTGGACGCCCCGGGGACTGAGGATGGAGTTGTAGGGACGCTTGGGCGCGGGGCCGAGCCAGAGATCCCAGTCCAGGCCCGGCTCCATCGGCTCTTCGGGCAAGTCGCAGGGGCGGCTTGGCCCCCCCACGCCGGCGTGAACCGTCTGAACCTTGCCAATGCGTCCGCTGCGAACATATTCGCAGGCCTTGCGGAACCGGCCGTCGAACTCCGTGCGCTGCTGGCTCCCGGTCTGGAGCACGCGGTGGTGCTTCTTCACCGCCTCGATCACGACCTTGGCCTCGTGAATGGTCAGCGTCAGCGGCTTCTCGCAGTAGATGTCCTTGCCGGCCTTGCACGCTTCGATGATCTGGATGGCGTGCCAGTGGTCGGGCGTGGCGATGACCACCGCGTCGATGTCTCCGCGCTTGAGCAGGTCGCGGAAGTCATTGTAGCCCTTGCAGTCCCTGGGCTCGGACCCCTTGGTCTTTTCCTTGGCGTAGTGTTCATCGACGACCTTGCGGGCATGTTCCCGGCGGGTCGTGTCGCAATCGCAGACGGCCAGCACCTGGGTCTGGGCCTTGCGGAGGAAGAAGCGCAAGTGGCCGCCGTTTTGCTTCCCCATGCCGATGAAGCCCAGGGTCAGCCGCTCGCTGGCCGGGGCTTTCCCCTCGCGTCCCAGGGCCCGGGCTGGGACGATCGCCGGCATGCCGAGCGTGAGAGCTGTTGTGCCGGCGGCTGTCACGAACGAACGGCGAGAAAGTTCGAACCGGTCTGGCATCGCAATTGCTCCTTTGAAGTCTGGTGTTCGTGAGTGGATCTCAGATGCCTCCCACCGGGCCGTGCGAGTCTAACGCGCGCCGAGATCGGCGGAAAGGAGGTGACTTCCGCGTACGGACTCGTCACGCGGCGTGAAGTTGTCTTGCTTGAGTTGGTTCTGGCGATAACGGAATGAGCGGTGAACCCAGTGTCTCACGCAAAAAGAGGATCTCGATGATGGACGCAACCAGGGCAAGACGAACGCGTGATCAAGTACGGCAAGCCTGGTATGCGAGGCATCGCCAGTGGCGATTCGCCCGCTTTCTGGGGTTTCCTTCTCCGGCCTCTTCCCCGAATTCCAAGCTCGTCCCCTCCAGGTCCTGAACTTTCCCATCGTCCGTCTGGGCCGCACCCGCGCTTTCTTGAAATCCTTTCATGATCTGCCAGATCATGGGAAACCCCGGACCACTGACGTATCATGGCCGGATGTCGAACCTTCGTTGGTCAGGTCGCGCGACGGATCGAGCTGGTCGCGCGACCTTATCTCGAGAGGAAGGACGAGGGCCATGCCGACATCTTCGCTGAGTCGCCGCCAGTTCTTGAATCGTTCGCTCGCCTTTGCGGGTGCGGGTTTCGCCATCGGAGGCACGCGGTCCACGGGCCGGGTCATCGGGGCCAACGACACGATACGCGTCGCTGTGGCCGGGCTCAACGGCCGGGGCGGCTCCCACGTCGGCGAATATCTAAAGATGCCCGGCGTGACGATCACCTATCTGGTCGATCCCGACACGCGCACCTTCGACAGGCGGGTCAAACAGATTGCCCCCAAGGGAGGACACAAGCCCACCACCGTGCAAGACATTCGCCGCGCGCTTGACGACAAGAACGTCGACGTCGTGTCGATCGCCACGCCGAATCACTGGCATTCACTTATAACAATCTGGTCGTGCCAGGCGGGGAAAGACGTCTATGTCGAGAAGCCGTGCAGCCACAACGTGCACGAGGGCCGGGTCGCCGTCGAGGCCGCGCGCCATTACAACCGCGTCGTCCAGCACGGCACGCAGAGCCGATCCGACCACAACTGGGTCCTGGCGGCCGAGCTGATCAGGTCGGGCAAGCTGGGCAAGCTGTTAATCTCGCGGGCGCTTTGCTACAAGCCACGGGGGTCGATCGGCTTCAAGCCCAACACGACGCCCCCTCCCGAGGTCGACTTCAACATCTGGCTCGGCCCCGCGCGAGAGCAGCCGTACCACGCCAACCTGGTCCATTACAACTGGCATTGGTTCTGGGATTTCGGCAACGGCGACATCGGCAACCAGGGTGTCCACCAGATGGACATCGCCCGCTGGCTCATCCCCGGCGCCGATTGCCAGAGTGCAACCTATCCCTGCTCGGTCTTCAGCGTGGGGGGCCGGTTCGGTTACAAGGATCAGGGGCAGACCGCCAATACGCAAGTCAGCGTGATGGACTACGGCGGGACGCTGCTCATCTTCGAGGTTCGAGGACTCAAGACAGGTCCCTATCACGGCGAGAAGATCAACAACATCGCCCACCTCGAGGAGGGGATGATCGTCGGCAACAAGTTCTACAAGAAAGGCTCCGACAAGAGGGAGCCTTTGTCCAAACTGGGCATCAAGGTCGAGGCCAGGCGCGGGCCGGGCAAGGGACATTTCGGCAACTTCATCACGGCCGTCCGCAGCCGGAACACCGCCGACCTGAACGCCGACATCCTCCAGGGGCACTACTCCGCTGCCCTCTGCCACCTGGCCAACATCTCCTACCGGCTGGGGACCGAGGTTCCGTTCCACGAGCACAAAGGTGCGTTCGGCGACAACAAGGAGGTTCACGAGACCCTCGCCCGCGCCGCGGAACACCTCAAGGAGAACGGCGTGGCCCTGGACGGCTTGACCTACCGCCTGGGCCGGAAGCTCACCTTCGACGCCGCGACCGAATCGTTCGTGGGTGACGCCGAGGCCAACCAGCTCCTGAGCCGCAACTACCGGGCTCCGTTCGCCGTCCCTGATCGGATTGGGTGATCAACACATTTACCGCCCCCTGGCAGACAGCGGCTGTTCTGCCCGGGGGCGGTCGCGATTTTCTGTGCTTTGTGCGTGGGAAATAAGTTCCTCGGTGCCGAGGGACGCCAAACACACTCTGGGGGTGGTCTCATGCGTGCACTGGAAAGAATGTACGACTCGAAGGGTCATCTGGCTCCCTGGGTGAGCAACACTTCCGGTCCTCGTGTTCCGACGGACAATCATCAAGCCCGTTCCGTTTTGATCATCGCTCTGGTCGTGGCGGGCACGGCTGGGCGGCAGGTCTGGGCGGGTTGCGCCCTGGAACCGTGCTCGGCCCTCAGCTCGTATCTCTCGGGGCAACAGGAGCACGATGCTCCACGCGATGCTCAGGGGTTCTGGAAACGGGGTGATACCTGGTTGCAGAAGAAAGACTGGGATCGGGCCATTGCCGACTATTCCGAGGCAATTCGCCTTGAGCCCCAGAACACGCTGTATTACTGGGCTCGGAGCAACGCCTGGTTCGAAAAGGGAGATCACGATCAGGCAATCCGCGACATCAACGAGGCCATCCGGTTGAAGCCCAGGGATGCCGACCTCCTTCAGTCTCGAGCCTACTACTGGAACGCGAAGCAGGATTTCGACAAGGCCCTGGCAGGCTTCTCGGAAGTGATTCAGCTTGATCCCAAGTATGTCAAAGCCTACGCGATGCGCGGGGAGCTCTGGCTCAAGCAGAAGGACTTTGACCGGGCCATCAAGGACCTGGATGTCGCAATCCAGGGCGACCCCACCGATTCGATCGCGCACGAATCACGGGCCAAGGCCTGGGAGGGGAAGCAGGAGATCGACAAGGCGATCGCCGACTACACGGAGGCCATCCGCCTCCAGCCTCGCATCACCGTGTTTTACTTCTCCCGCAGCCGCCTCTGGTCGCAAAAGAAGCAGTATCAGGCCGAGGTTGACGACCTGAGCGCGGCGATCAAGCTCCAACCGAAATATTGGTTTCTGTACTCCGATCGGGCGAGCGCCTATGAGAAGATGCGGCTGTACGATCAAGCGGTCGCCGATTATACGCAGGCGATCCGCCTCAAACCTGGAGACGGGATGCTCTATTCTTCCCGTGGTTTCGCTTTGCTCAATGCCTTAGAGCGGGATCGGGCGATCGACGATTTCAGCATGGCCATTCAGCTTGCCCCCGACAAACCACTGTACTACTCCGAGCGCGGCCTGCTCTATTGGACAAAGAAACAGTTTGATCGTGCTTTGAAAGACCTCAGCGAAGCCGCCCGACGAGGGCCCGACGATTCGGATTACCATCGACAGCTCGCGTTGCTGCTGACAACCTGCCCCGATTCCCGCGTTCGCGACGGCAAAAGGACCCTGGCAGAGGCAACCCGCGCCTGCACGCTCACGAACTGGAAGAATGGTTCCTGTCTGGAAGCGCCGGCCGCGGCAGCCGCGGAGACAGGCGACTTTCAGAAGGCGGTCAAGAGGCAATCCCAGGCGCTGGCGTTGCTGACATTCGGTAGCCAAGAGTATTTGACATGCCAGCGCCGCCTGTCACTTTATGAAATCAAGGTGCCGTACCGGGATTGATCGTGGTGGCCATGTTATGGCATGAGCCAGGCCAGCATCGACTGTGGCGTGATGAGTCTTTCGTGAAGAGCACAAGCGGAAAATTCCTGTTTGGTATCACACTCCACCAAGCCCCGTGTCTCCCGCATTCCAGGCGATTGCGGAGGCGCAGGTCAAACGAGTCGCCGAAGGCGGTGGTCTCTTCGGTTGATTTCCAGAGGAGCGTCAGCCTTTCCAGGTCCATCCCGACCGGCGGAGCACACGGGTGGGACGGAGGATGCAGCCACCAGTGCTTTATGTGAAGGATTTTTCAAAATGCATTAGACGTTGGATCTGGAAGGGCTTTGAAAGTGACGGAACAGGTCAGCCGGGAAAAGTGGGAGGCAAGTCAACCGAAGGTCACTCACACCAGCAGACTTCTCCAGGCCAGGTAGGCCTCGATCCACTTGAAGCCGGTGGGATGAGGTTCGACCCACTCGAGGTCGCCAATGTCCACGATGCGGGTCTTGCCCGATCGGGTCCGGCAGACGGCATTGAGACCGTAGCCCTTTCTCGGCCATTCAAAGCGGAGGCACTCGATGTCCTCGCCACGCAGGCGCGCGCGGAAGGGGCAGGCGACCTCCTCGCGGATCATGCCCAGAAGACCCGTGTGTTCGTCGCTCTCGTCAACACTGTCGGCAGTGGCCTGGGCAATCAAGGCCTTGAGCTTGGAGGTACAGTGTTCGGCCGAATCGTATGTCATGTGGTCACTTACATCGTGAAACGCGGCCCGGTTCATCGGAGTTCTCCCTCTTCTCTTGAAGCTTCTCACGTGAAGAACCAGCGATTTCTGGACGTCTTGCTGTGCCTGGATCAGGAGATCGTCGGATTCTCCTCCCTATTCTACACGATCGGGTGAGGCTTGCCTAATACAGCATGATTTTTCCTTGGCACAAGGCGATCGCCCGCGAGGCCTGTCAACTGAAAAAGCCACGAGCCGTTCGTGTCGTCCGCAATCAATAATGATATCTCTCGACGACGCACGGCCAGAAGGAATCAAACATCAAATCATGCTGTATTCTGGATTGCCTCCATATGCCTATCATACCTCAGTGACCAGACGGTCTTCAAGATCCAAAGCGATGAAATGGAAATATGGAAATCATCTTCCTCAGCAAGAACGGCGATCGGGGAAATCCACATGAAGGGAAATGAATGATGATTCTCCGACACAAGAAGGCGGCGCAACAGGATCGAAGTGAGTCCGTTGCCCGGCTAGGTCCACTCTGGCAACATGCCACCAGCGCCCGACGCCAGATCGACCGCGGATCGGATTGACACATTGCCCGAAGTCTCTATGATCGCCATGTTTTCTTAACGTGACACCAGGGAACGACCCCGAGACGAGCCGTCCAGGCGAGCCAACCCCTGGAAAGACCCGCCCTGGAAAGGACCTTCTCGACGACTCCGGAACGGTGCATGGCCCGTGTCCGCGGTTTGCCGACAAGGATGCCCGCACACCTCATCCGGCTGATTCCGTTTTCCTTCTGCCACCTCGCACCCTACAATTGACTGAGAGCCCTCTAACTGAGCTTCTCTTCAATATCAATCGCGACCGCACGGTAATCCCCCCTGTTCTCATGGAAGGGGTACGCCATGTTTGCACGTTCACGCGATGCCGCTGACGACCCCGACGAGGGGCGTGATTTCCAATCCCGGTTTCGGAGCAAGCGAGGAGGAATCACGAACTCGCTTCCTTCCTCCCTGATTGTGGTCATTGTGCTGGTGTTCGTCGTTCTGCCGCTGGTCCTGCCGGAACCCGACAACAAAGGGGCCGACACGTCGGCCCAGGCGGTCTTTGATCTGAGTAGAGATGTCACGTCGGTGACAATCTCGTCGGACGCGGGCCATCTGGCGGCGACCTCTCGAGATTGCCCGATCTGGCTCTGGGCTCAAGGGGGCAAGGCGAGATGGGACGAGACGCTGCTGCCGGAGCATCGCCCGGGAGGTTCGCGGTCTCTGGCTGTCTCACCCGATGGCAGGCTGCTCGCGGCCGGAAACTTAGACGGAACCATCACCTTGTGGGATTCAACCTCGGGGCAGGTCGAGGCCACGCTTGAGGCAGGCCATGATGCCATCCTCGGGCTATCCTTTTCCGCCAAGGGAACCGTTCTGGCGTCCGCGGGAGCGGATTCACAGATCCAGGTCTGGGATGTTCCCTCCCATCGGTTGCACGCCACCTTCAAGGGCCATCGCGGCCTGATCACCGCGTTGGCTCTCTGTCCAGATGGTCGAACCCTGGTCTCGGGAGGCGAAGATCAGACCATCAGGGTCTGGGACCTGAACAACCCGGAAAACGTGGCCGTGTTTTACTCCAAGGGCCACGGAGTCCTGGCCGTGGCGATCTCCGCGGACGGTCGACTCGTCGCGTCGGCATCACTTTGCGACCAGGGGATTCGCCTCTGGGGCCCCCGGGCCATGGAGAGACGCGGCTTCCTTCCTGGAAAAGCAGCAACCTTCACGTGCCTTGCATTCACCGCGGACGGTCAGACCTTGGTCGGAGGTGACGAGAGCGGTTGCGTGTGCCTCTGGAACCTTTGCAGGCTCGAGCAGAAATCCCGGTTCCCAGCGCACCTGGGCTGGGTGAAGTGCCTGGCCCTGTCTCCTGTGCGGGACACCCTGGTGACGGGAGGAAATGACGGCAAGGTTCGGGTCTGGGATCTGGTCCACATGTCCCAGAGCCATACGCCGAGCACCTGACCACTCCCGATCTCACCGCCTCTTTCCCCGCTGCAACCTTTTATCACCTGGTGGCTTGCCCCAACCGTGTACAATGTCGTACTTGCCCTGTGCATGGAGGCGCCGGGGTTCGATAACTGTCCGGTTACATTTCAACAGGGGTGATGCATTTCATGGCATTCGATTCAGCGAAGCAGCGGAAGATCATGGGACAATTCGCGACCGGAGTCACGGTCGTGACCACAGGAGGAAAGGCGGGCACACATGGGCTCACGGCCAACGCGGTCGCCTCGCTGTCGCTCGACCCTCCGCTGGTTCTGGTGGCCGTGGAGAAGAAGGCGCACTCGCTGGAATATCTCAAGGTCAACCGCTGTTACGCGGTGAACATCCTCCGGCTCGAGCAGGAGGACGTCTCGCGCAGGTTTGCCACCCCTGGACCCAAGGACTTCGCGGGCCTCGCCATTTCCTCCGCCGTGACTGGTTCGCCGATCTTGACCGATTGCCTGGCTTATCTAGACTGCATTGTGGTGGACATTCTCCCCGGCGGCGACCATGAAATCTTCGTCGGTGAGATTGTCGCGGGAGAGGTGAACGGAGGCAATCCCCTGCTCTATTGCTCTGGCAAATACCGCCGTCTGGCGGAATAAGACGCGGAGCGCCTGAATGTGAACCCAGCCCCGAACGCCAGGCTCAGGGCCGCGGGGCGGACTAATCCGCCTTCACCTGATTCTCGAAGAACTCCTCGATGGATTCCTCCCCACGTTCAGCCAAAACATGATCGGCCAGTCTCTGAACGAAGCCATCGGCAAGGGCCTGTGCCGCGGCACGGAAGATCGTCTTCAGGGCTCCCAGTTGCTCGGCGGTCGGCTCGCGCCCCAGAACCTGACGACCGAACGCCGCGGCAGCGTCCGCCACAAGCTTGTCGGTACCCTGCTGCTCTTGTGGTTCCGGCATGACAGCGCCTCCAAAGTGGATCTGACGTTTGATTTCTCAACACGTTTCCATGCATCCTAACACAGCAAGAATGACGGAGCAACATCGCGAGGCGTGTCGGGTTACAATGCCCTCTGGCCAGTCAACAAAGCCTGGCATGAATCAGTCCTTGACCTCCCAAGAAGAAACAGGTCGACCATGGTACGTCATCCCAGATGTGGATTCGCTGTTCGATCGTTGTCGTGTCTTGCATTTCTGGTGCCCGGGTTCGCGGGCCTCGTGCCGGAGCGAGGAAGCGCGGGGGCGATCGAGTTGAAGGAAGGCCTGGTCCTTTCTCTTCCAGAACAAAGCAGGAGGACCGCGGTATTGCTCGATCCCGTCTCGGCACAGCTCGTCGCCGGCACGTGGTCGATGCCCCAGAAGGACCAGACAGTCACGCTGAGGAACGGCCAGACCGAGCGTTGGCGGAGCGTCCGGGCAGATTCTCGAGGAACCTTTGCCCTTCCGAAACCCCGGAGCTACCTGGCCATCGAGGTGCCATCGGCAAAAGAACAGGTGCTGATCCTGGAAGCGTCCGTCCACACCCAGGTTTATATCAACGACGTGCCGCGTGTCGGCGATCCCTATGCCAACGGCTATGTCCGCTTGCCGGTGAAGCTGAAGCACGGGAAGAATACGCTCCTTTTCGAAGAACGCCGCAACCGTTCCATCTCCGCCAAACTGGTCGCTCCCAGGGCCGAGGCCGAGTTGAACGCCGGCGACGTGACCCTGCCCGATCTCGTGACGGGCGAGAATCTCGATGCCGACGCCGCGATCATTGCCATCAACTCTTCGGACACGCCGCTGGAGCATCTGTCGATCGCCTCCAAGCTCGGGCCTGGTCCCCTGGTCCGTACCCGGCTTCCCGTCTTGCCGCCTCTCTCGGTTCGCAAGGTGGGATTCCGGATCAAAGGCCCATCGCAAGGATCTCAGACATCTCCGCTCGAGCTGAAGCTCGAGCGCTCCACGGGATCTGACTGGAAGACCCTGTTTTCCGTAACCCTCTGGCTCCGTGTGCGCAACGACCGCCAGACGCGCAAGCGGACCTTCCGGAGCGACATCGACGGCAGCGTGCAGTACTATGCCCTGGTTCCCGCACTGGCCTTGCCAGACGGCGCGAAAGCTCAATCGCGGAAGCCAGGGCTGGTGTTCACGCTGCATGGCGCGGGGGTCGAGGCGAATGGCCAGGCGGAGGCATATGCCCCCAAGCCCGGCCTCTTCATCGTCGCCCCCACCAACCGCCGCCCCTTTGGCTTTGACTGGGAAGACTGGGGCCGGCTCGATGCGCTCGAGGTGCTCGAGCTTGCCCAGCGGACCCTGGGCACGGACCCGAGTCGAACCTATCTCACCGGTCATTCGATGGGCGGGCACGGGACCTGGCATCTGGGCGTGACGTTCCCCGATCGGTTCGCGGCCGTTGCCCCGAGTGCGGGGTGGATCAGCATGATGTCCTACGCCGGCATGAAGAAGTCCGACTCGACGGCCCCGATCGATCAGCTCTTCGCCCGCGCGGTCAATCCCAGCGATACGCTGGCCCTCGTGAGCAACCTGGCCCCTCGGGGCGTGTACGTGCTCCACGGCGACGCCGACGACAACGTGCCGGTGAGTCAGGCCCGGCGGATGCGCGAGGCGCTCGGGACGTTTCACCCCGACTTCGCCTATCACGAACAGCCAGGCGCGGGACACTGGTGGGGCTCTCCTTGCGTCGATTGGCCGCCGCTCTTCACGTTCTTGAGCGAGCG
>JBMFUH010000149.1:9992-10242 GCA_049966735.1 Isosphaeraceae bacterium | reverse complement strand
CTCCCGTCCAGGCCGTGCAGGGCTCAAAGTGATGCCTGTCACATCGCCCCGGGCTTCTGCGTTCCCAGCTCGGTCGTCAGGACGCACGATCGCACGCGCGGTCTGGAGGGAGCCGCGCGGTTCGGGACGGATCGGAACGACCGGCGAGCCGTTCCGCGCCCGGCGCTCCGACGATGGGGCTTGACCCGCTGCGGCAAAGACCCCCGGGGGGCGTCACGACCTTGAGCGACCGGACGCTCACGGCCAACCT
>JBMFUH010000149.1:5046-9982 GCA_049966735.1 Isosphaeraceae bacterium | reverse complement strand
CCATTCATCTTGTTTTGTCGCTCTCGATTTCAGAGGAATTGTCGATCGACCCGGCTCGCACCGTGATTGACTGGCCGTCTGGGGCGCCGAATGCTGGCTGGCTGAGATCGACCGGATATCCCTGGCCAGCCCGTCGAGCTCAAACGACGCGGCCGTGAACAGGGCAAGACAGACAAGCAGCGTCCGCAGTTCCCACCATCTCTCTTTACCTGCGGCTGATGGCATCCTCGCCGGCTCCCCAACGATCGCGATAATCCGATCAACGTCCGTTGCCTCCTGGGCACTCGTCCCAGAGCATGTCTACTAAAACCTACGCCATGATGCCTTGGATGGGACGGAGAATCCTCGCCAGGCACCATGTGTCGCTTTTGGGAAACATTCGGCCGTTTTGGCAATCCCGGCGCGCCGGGACCGACCTTGCCACTCCGTTCCGGTGAGGGCGGGGTCAGGAACCCGCGCCAAACGGGAGCAAGGGAGCCAGTGACGATCGGTTGGGGCTGGTTCTCAATCTCCGATGACGGCCCGGAATGTGTGCGTTCCCCGGGGAGCCTTCCAGTGCAGTGATTGCCGATCGCTCGACACGCTCGCCCCCGATTCGGGATTGACCGATCGCAGTCGCTTCCCGTCCGGCAATCGCACGTGCAGGTTGACCGCGGCGCAGCGCCGGAATCGAGGGGCATCCGCGACGTTCAAGATTCCGGAAACGGTAGAGGTTCCCTTGTCGAGCTGCAACCGGTAGGAGACCGGGCCGAACGGAGTGGCCGCTCGATCAACCTGGATGGGCTGTTCACCGGCCAGCCAGTGCCGCGCGGAGCCGAGCGCCAGCTCCAGGTTGTCTCCCTCTTCCATCACCAGGCAATCCCGGAGACAGCGGACCACGGCCACCGGAGTCCAGAGGTGCTGGCGATCGCCGGTGCACTTCTTCGCGCCGGGCTCGGGTCCACGCTCCTCGCACCAGGTCACCAGGGGAGTGGCGTGGTTGAGCGTGGCGTAAAGGTATCCGGCGGCGGCGTCACCGTTGTGGCGGGCCAGGTGGGCCTCGGCGAGGTTGTCCAGGGTGATGGCGACCCACATCCCGTCGGCAAGCCAGCCCGTGTGGATCGGAATTCCGCCCGGGCTCATGTTCGATTCGATCTTGCGGATGGTCCCGCTCAAGAGCTCATGGTCCGGCGGCAGGAGCCGACAGGGAAACAGGGCGTTGAGCGCTCCCCAACGGCTTCCCGAGGTCTTGCCGGCGACACCGGGAATCCAGCGATAGCCGGCCTCGCGGATCGCTCCCCGGTCGAGGGCCGTCAGGAGATCGGCCCGGCCGGTTTCGTAAATGCTCCGCAGTTGGTCGCGATCTCCGGTTCGACCCAGGATCGCCGCGGCCTCAAGGGCCAGCTTGTCGGCGTAAACGGCCCAGATGTTGTGTGGCAGGAAGACGCCGTAGAGGTCGCCGTCATCCATCAAGCCGCAGTCGCCCATGCCGCGGGGCATGAGTCCGTAGGTGAGGGGCCGCGCCGCGCCCTCCTGGGTTCGCGTCCGCGCTCGCTGCCGCTCTTGCCAGCGCGAGCTGGCGGCAAGGCGAGGATAGACCCGCTCCAGAAACGCTCGATCTCCGGTCAGCCGGTAATGCTCCAGGGCGGCCCACGCCTTGAAGCCCGCGCCTCCCCACATCAGGTGGCCCCAGCCCTTGGGATCATCCCAGTTGCCGTCCGGTTCCTGCATCTCCAGGCAAGCTCGATAGCCCTTCTCGGCCTCGTCGTGCAGCCCCATCTGGTCCAGCGCGATGGCCACGACTCCCGCCTCGAAGGAATTCGCGGCGCGATAAGCCTCGGTTCCCGGAACGCCGGCAATGGCTCCTCCCGCGACCGGCTCCCGCATGATGAAGAGGTCCGCAAGGCATGCGCGAAAGCTGTTGACGACGCCGGGATCGGGCACCTGGAAACGCGCCGCGCGATCCAAGAGCGCATGCCATTCCCGCTTCGCGGCTGTCACTTCCTTGGACCAGTCGCGCCGGCGCAGTTCGGGCAGATCGGCCACGTACGCTCGATAAGGCCGCACGATCCAGCCGGCGCGCGATTCCCCCGGCTTCAAGGACCAGACCAGGACCATGGTCTTGGGACCGGGTGCACGGCCATCGACCTGGAGCGAGTACGTCTCGGCCCCCAGGCCGAGAACCAGCAGGCGGTCGGCTCGCTCGTTCCAGCCGGCGACCAGGTTGTCTCCGCGGCAGTTGGCCGGATCGATCCAGGCGGGGTTTTCACCCCAGCTTGCCGAATCGCAGCGGAGCAAAAGCTTGTGGGGCCGGGTATCGCGATTTGTCAACGACACCCGCAGCAGGGCTGCCGTCAATCCACCGATGGCCTCGATCTGGAACCGTGCCCGAGGCTCCTCGTAGGTGTCGAGCAGAGCAGGGAGAAACGCATCGAGCCGTGTCCAGCGGCTCTGGGCGACGGCGGCTCCGTCGACCTGGGGCGTGATCCGCAGGTCCCACGAGGTCGGGGGCGTCTTGAAGGAAGCCAGAGGGTAGTGGGTCAGGTCGTCGTAGCTCCAGGCCATGCGCAGGCTGCCCGGCTGGAGATCGAGCAGCGTCCGGTCGCTGGACTCGGGCCGGCCGATCGTGATCCGATGCGGCGGCGCGAAGGCATAGCCGAAATCGACCCGCGGCGCCGCCGCGTCGACACCCCGCCCCACGAGAGCCGCCTGGCAACCGATGACACAGAGCACGATCCAGCGTGCGGTTTTTCTGGTACAGGGCATGAAGAAAACCTGGTCTGAAGTCACTTTCGCACCGTCGGCGTTCAGTGTTTGGTGTTGGGCGTTCAGTGTTCAGTTAAGACCTTTGATGGCAGAACTCTGAACTGAAAACTGAGTTCGCTGTTCACAATCCAGGTCCTTCATGGCCGGCTCGCGATCGTGTACAATCGGCGATCGTTGATGTGGCACTTTTGCCCGAAAAGCGGCACATCGGGTGCTCGATGCGGATGGGTGGATGCACAAGAACTCCAAGCGATGATCCTGAAACGACTTTCGGCGACCAATCGGCGGACCGAAGGTCGATTTCGAGGTCCCCGAAAGTGGCACTAAATGGCACTTTTTCGGCGAAATTCCCGCGTTTGTACACTACTGTACGCTGGGGTCTTTTTGAGCGGGGAGTGGGGAGTGGGGAGTGGGGAGTGGGGAGTAGCAGGCATTTCCGATTCCCCACTCCCGATTCCCGACTCCAACGCAGCCATGGGTGATTGTGCTCCGGTCGCGACGCGCATACCGTCTCCTGTTTTCCTAGCCTACCTACATTATAACGCGTATTGCGGGCCGCAGACATGATCAGAGACGAAAAAATCGTAAGCGCTCGCCAGTTGGCGCGCCGGGACGGGGGCGTGACAGCCTTCCTGACGGGAGAGGAACCGCCTCGGCTGGCCAGTGGCCGCGCACCAACTGGCGAGCGCTTACGGATTTTTTACACCAGCCTCTTGACAAAAGTAAGAGGGCGCGGAATCATAATATCCCGTGGATGCTGAGATTCTGACCTCGCCTGCGGGCCTCGTCGCGGAGGGCCGGCGCAATGCACGTTCGCCTGCTCTGCTCTGCTCTGCTCGCCGCCCTTTTTCTTGTGCCAGGGTGCACAAGGTCCCCGGCCGGGGTCGACATGAGTCCGGCGATCGGGGATGATTTCCTGAAGCCGAATCTGTCGGAATCGGCATACACCGTGGACGACATCGGAACGATCCTCGCCGACGGTCAGAGCGTTCATCACGACTTCACGATCCGGAACACGACGGATCGTGCCATCCGCCTGCTGAAAGGGGAAGCGCTGACGCCGTGCTGCTCGGCCATTGAGAAACTTCCCAAGTCGATCCCGGCCGGAAGTACCACCCAGGTTCCGGTGGTCCTGAAGGCCGGCCGTCAAACCGGCGCGAAGACGCTCGTGTTTGTCCTGAACACGGATGACCCGCGCCAGCCGACCAGGACACTCGCGCTGCGGGCCACCCTGGTTTCGGCCTGGGAAGTGGAACCGGTCGGCGGGCCCACGGGGACCCTGCGACCGGGCCAGTCGGCGGAGCAACGGCTCGAGGTCGTCGCCCGCGGGAAGGGCGACCTAGGTTGTGGACTGCCGGAGGAAGTCGTGCCTTCGGCACCACTGGCCGCAACGTACCTCGGCAAAGCCTCTGAGACAACAGGGCCAGACGGCCTGATCGAATTCAGCCGGGAGGTTCTGGTCAAGATCCCGGGGGATCGCGAGCCGGGAGAACGGCGAGGGAGCCTGCTCTTCCGCTGGCGCGACGGCAAGAGCGGGACGTATCCGATCCGTTGGGAAGTCCGCGCGTTGGTCAGCGTCACGCCTGGCGCACTCGTGCTGCGATCTCGTTCCGAACCCTTTCGGCGGACGTTCGTCATCTCCTCGATAGACAAGGCATTCCGGATCACGGGCGTTTCCAGCCCACTGCTTGCCAGGGCCGTTGCGCCGCCAGCAGAATCGGCCACGCAACATCGTCTCACTGTTTCGATTGACGCATCCCGGGCCGCGGCCGGGCGTCCCGGCCAGGTGACATTCCATACCGACCATCCGGACCAACCGGAAGTGTCGGCGAGCGTTCTCGTGATAAGTGCTTCGGAGGGCCAGGTCCATGCGCAGCGCTAAGAGCCAGTCTGGGTTCACCCTCATCGAACTTCTCGTTGTGGTGGGCATCATCGGCGTTCTCGTCGGCCTGTCGCTGCCGGCCGTCCAGGCGGCGCGCGAGGCGGCCAGGAGGGCCCAGTGCGGCAACAACCTGAGGCAAATCGGCCTGGCCGTCGCGGGCTACGACGCCAGCAACGGCTGCTATCCGCTGAACTGGAACGCCACGGGCGACAAGAACGGCCACACCGTGTACGACGGCTTCTACTCGATGCACTGCCGGCTCCTGCCGTTTCTGGACAACGTCCCCCTGTACAACGCGATCAACTTCAG
>JBMFUH010000149.1:0-4946 GCA_049966735.1 Isosphaeraceae bacterium | reverse complement strand
GGGATGGCGACGGCCCGGAGCTGGCACCCAGGCGGAGTCAACGTTCTGATGGGCGACGGATCGGTCCGCTTCGTCCGCGAGTCCGTCAGCCGGGCCGTCTGGCGCGCCCTGGGAACACGAAATGGAGGTGAGCTCGTCGAATGAAATGTACGCCTTCTTCGTGTCGTCCACTTTGTCTCGTTCAGTACGTCTCTGTTTTCTCACTGCAAGAGGGAAGGAGCGATCCATGCGTCTCAAGCCCCACGAACGGCTGCTGTTGGCGATCTGTTTATGCGGCGCTCTTGCCTGCGCCGCGATCGCGCCGAGCCGGGACTCCAGTCCGCTGGGAACCCCGATCCCGGACGGCAAACTCGAGCTTGTCCGCGGCTCGAGTGTGTCCCACACCACACCGACCTACTGCGACGAACTTTTTGTCAACAACCAAGGCGCCGAGGGGGGACACCGGGGATGCATCAATCGGCCCGCCGGCACGATTTGCATTATGTGCGCCGTCACCGCTAACAAGCCCACCGACGGAACACCGCCGCCGGGCTATGACCTAGCCCAGGTGAACTGCAACATCGGCCAGAACGACAAGTTTATTGGCGGTTGCGATGGCAATGTCAGTTGCACCAATCTGAAGCCCCTGAACACGAATTGCACGGGCAACATTGATGGCAATACCCCGGAGTAGCCAGGCCGTGCAGGCCGACTGGGCCGTCTGGCAGCCGCGGAGCCACTCGCCGACGACGGCTTGAGACCGCTTGCTATCGCACCGTCGTAGGGTCCGGTGTGCGGACCAACTGCCACGGCGTATGCGTCGTAGGGTCCGCTATGCGGACCAACTGCCACGGTCATCAGTCCGCACAGCGGACCCCGCACGAGCCGAATGGATGCGCCCTCCCATGCCCGAGGGCGCTCGCCCGACGCGGGTTGAGTTGCTTTCGACTTAACTCATATGGCTTCGTACCGAACCCCTCCTTGTGATGGGGAATGTTCGAGATCACGCCAATGAACATCGCTACAAACCGAAATATGCGCTGCTTTCGTTTCGTCGGAGCCGTCCTCTGCCTTGAGGCGTTGAGCGGCCCGGCCGCGGGCGAGGGCATGTCCGCTCACGACTTCACGCGGCTGATGGCCGGTCTGCACTCGGAGATCAAGGACGTCTGGTTCATCTTCGAAGGGCAAGTGCGCGGACTTGAGGGCGAGAAGGGCGGCTCGACCGCCCAGCCCGACGATAAGGCGGAGTTTTGCCAGGGAACCTACGCCTATCGCTCCGACGGCGCGACCCTCCTGGACGTCTACGTCCATAGCGCGAGGACCGACGTGCCCTACCAGCGGACCACACTCGCCGCGCTCAAGGGAAGGCTCGAGCAGATCAACCGGATTCCCGACAGGGAATACAACCCGGCGACCCTGGCGGGTCCTGCCTTGCCGGGGGCCTTCGACCGGCCGATGTCCGCCCAGCGTATCCTCTATCTCAGCTACTTTCACGCTCATTCCGGGCTGGCGAACGAGGATTTCGCCGACGAGGGCTGGGAGGACGTCGCGGGCCACCGGTGCTTGCGCGTGCGGATCAACCTTTTCCCGTCAGCGGCCGTGAAGCTAAGCCCCGGCGCGACGATGATGTGGAACCGGCTCTGGATCGACATGGAGCGAGGAGGGTACCCGCTGAGGGTGGAGTTGTGGAGGGGGTCGGACCTCTGGGGCCGAGATGAGGTCGAGCTTGCCGAAGTTCCCGGCCCCGGCGGCAAGCGCATCTGGTTCCCGGCCCGGGGCACGTCAGATAGCTTTGTGCGCGAGGACGGCTCGGTATCGGCGCGGGCTCGGGTGCGGGAGACGTACTCCGTCGTCGCCGGCACCACCCGCTTCAACCAGGGACTGGCCGACAAGATCTTCTCGGTGAAGTACAACGGGAGCCTTGCCGAAACAGCCGGGCTGCGGTCGCAACGGCGGTTGTTCCAGAGCATCCCTCCGCCCCAGCGGGATCAGAGTCCGAAGGACCCCGAGAGCCTTCAGCGCCAACTGGACGAGCGGCTAGCCGAGGCGGACAAGCAATCGAAAGAGCTCGACGCGTCCTCGACCGTGGGGACCTATCGCGACTGGACCTTGATCTTCTCGGTTGGCATCACGTCGGCCGGCATTCTCACGCTCCTGTGCGTGATTTACCTGAAGCGGAGAGGCGCATGACGGCGACGCGCTGGGGCCGATTCCCGGTTCTTCCGCTTCCGTTCCTCGTCGCGGGCCTGGCGCTTGCAGCCGGGACGCCGCGTGCCCAGCCGGCCGCTTCCGGGCGTTCGCCCCGCGCCGATTGCGGAACCGTCGCGCTCTACCTGCTCCTGCACGCGGAGGGCCACAAGACCTCCCTGCCTTCCGTGCAGTCGCTTCTGCCCGGTCTCGCATCCGAGGGCCACTCGATGAAGGACCTGCGCGACGGAGCCCGGGCTCTGGGAGTGCCGCTTCAGGGCGTCGTCCTGCCCAAAGAGGATCGAGCCATCGACCGCCCCATGATCGTCTTCCTCAAGCGCGTGCAAGTTGGCCATTTCGTGTTCGTCCGCCCGGTCGGCCAGACGGGCAAGCTGGTCCAGGCCATCGACCCACCCTTCGCCACGGCCGTCATGGACAAGGCGGACATGTTCGCCCTGCCCGAGTGGACGGGCCTGGCGCTCGTCCCTTCAGGCGACCGCCGGCTTTGGTGGGCGGGATGCGGACTCTTCGCTTGTGGAGCGGGCCTGCTCTTCCTCAGACTGATCCTCGCTCGCTCACGCTGAGCGTGCTTTGTCAATGGCCCGCCGGCGGGCGGTGGCGGCTCACGGACGGCTTGCACACTGATCAAGTCTTGTAGGGTCCGCTGTGCGGACCGCTCCCCAGCCGATGCGCATGGACCGCACAGCGGACCCCACAGGGGCGATGCAAAAGGTGGAGGAATCCATAGTCATGTGCCCAAAATTGCTTGCCTGACGACGGGTTTTCTCCAGAGCAACCTCTATACTCAATCCGGTCGGGAACGTTAGCATGTCGAGCGGCGGAACGCGGCACGCCAGCATCCCGGCCGGACGATGGTGATTGTGGGCGCGTGTTCATGATCATCCGTGATTTGCTCCCGTGGGAGGTTGAGCGAACCGAAAGCCGGTCGCTGGCGCTCTCGCGGCGTCATCCCCGACCAGAAAGTGACGGGCCGCAAATGGACCAATGGGAAACGTCGGGCAGACGGTTGATGGTGGCAAATCGGTACATTGTACCTGCCGCGCTGGTCTTGCTGATTGTCGTGGCATGCGTCGGGTACGCGATGATGCACCACGCGGTTCCTGAACCGACGGCGACGCCAACCTGGAGGCTGGCCCCACTGCCGGACAGTCCCTATCTCAACACGAAACCGGGCGTCGCGTATGTGGGCGACGAGGTCTGCGCGCGCTGTCACGCCGAGATTGCGGAGCACTATCGCGGCAGCCCCATGGGGCGGTCGCTCACCGAGCCGCCCGGACCCGAACCCAAGGCGGAAGGCGTCGTCTTCAAGGCTGGCGATCTGGCCTATTCGATCGTCCGCCGCGACGGCCGGGTCTATCATCGCGAGACGCGGCAAGACGCCCAGGGCCGGACGCTCGCCTCGACCGAGGGGTACGTTCGTTATGTGCTCGGCTCGGCACGCCTCGGTTGCGCGTTTCTGATCGAGCGCGGGGACGGTCTCTACCAATCGCCCATTAGCTGGTACACCCAGGGCCAGCGCTGGGACCTGGCGCCGGCCTACGGGCTGCGGAACCTCCATTTCGATCGGCCGATCAGGTCCGGTTGTCTGTTCTGCCACAGCAATCGGGTCGAGTTCTCCGCCGGGCAGCCACCGAAATTCCATGGCCTGGCCATTGGTTGTGAGCGTTGCCATGGCCCCGGCGAGCTCCACGCGCGGGAGCCGAAGGTGGCGGGCGGCCTCGATCCGACGATCGTGAACCCGGCACGCCTGAAGCCTCGTTCGCTACGCGAGGCGGTCTGCGAGCAGTGTCACTTCATCGGCACGTACCGCGTCAACGTACCTGGCCGCACAGAGTTCGAGTATCGCCCCGGCCTACCGTTTGACGCGTTCATGACCGTGTCTCCCGCGCTGGCTGATCCGATGGCCAAACGGCGGATCGTCGGGCATTTCGAGCAGATGCGGCTGAGCCGCTGCTATCAGGAGAGCAAGGCGGAGCTCGGGTGCATCTCCTGCCACGACTCGCACCGAATCCCCCCCGCGGAGGAACGAGTCGGCTATTACCAGAGCCGATGCTTGCAATGCCACGCGGAGCGGGGTTGCTCCCTGCCCCTTGACCAACGGCTGGCGCAAAAACCTGACAACGATTGCACGGCCTGCCACATGCCCAAGGATCCCACCATCGGGACCTCCCACACCGGCGTTACCGCGCACAGCATTCCACGCAACCCTCCCGCGACGCCGCACACACCGCTGCAAGCCGGCACGAGCAATGGGGCCAACCAGCCTTCGAGCTGATCGCGGCAGGGAACCATGATGGATGCGGCAATCCATCCACTACCTGCCAGGAAAAGCGCGGGAGATCAGGAGAATCCTGGGATCAACAGTAGTTAAGCGAGTACACGTTTCGAAATCAGGGCCACGGCAGCCAAAGAATTCTTTTCTGGAGGAAAATTCGAGTTTTTTATTGCGACCCCTCTGCCTTTGCGTTATTCTTTACTCATTCACGTTTTTGCGATGTCTGTGTAGGCGTTGACGCCTGAGCGGTGCGGGACTCTCCATGGGTTGGGAGGGGTTCACAATGTGGTGGCTGATTGTCAGTCTTCTCTCGCCTGCGCCATGGTGGCTTGACGGGGTCCTGCGCGGAGGGGCGCGGCAGTGTGGATCAGACTTTCCTCGCCGTCGCCTCTGAGGTCTGATTTCTCGTTCGTCTCCTGGTCGACTGGATCGCTAGCCCATGTTTGGTGTCCCTTGACGTAAGTCCTTGGCAGGCAAGGGGCGA
>JBMFUH010000148.1:0-10278 GCA_049966735.1 Isosphaeraceae bacterium | reverse complement strand
CGAGTATGTCTGGATCGACTGGGAGCAGTGCAACGAGTGCGACAACCTCTCCGAGACGATCCTCTTCCGCGATTTCCTCCGATCCCAGGACAAATGAGAGCTGCCGACTCGTGCGCAGGATCGGGACTCTCGCCCAGGCGCGAAGCTCGCCAAGGAAGAATTCAATGATTTTATCCGCATTATTCTTTGCGATCTTCGCGCCTGGGCGAGAGGTTTCCCCTGCGCTGGGATCGCCACCGAGCGCCCAGCAGGCAATCGCGGAGCCGCCCGGCGAAGCGAACCGGGTGATCGAGCTGACCTTCACCGCCGCGCACGATCACGCCGACCCGTTCAACACGATCGATGTCGATGTCACCTTTACCTCGCCCTCGTCCAGGGTGATTCGCGTTCCGGCGTTCTGGGCCGGCGGCAAGACCTGGCGCGTTCGATACGCCTCGCCGGAGGTCGGCGTGCATACTTACGTCACGTCGTGCACCGACACGAATGACAAGGGGCTTCAGCAGGTCGCCGGCCGCGTGCAAGTTGTCCCTTACATGGGAGACAACCCGCTCTTCCGCCACGGCGCCATTCGAGTCGCATCGGACCGACGACACTTCGAGCACGCCGACGGTACGCCGTTCTTCTGGCTGGGCGACACCTGGTGGATGGGGCTTTGCGAGCGCTTGAAGTGGCCCGACGAGTTCCATACCCTTGCCGTCGACCGCCGGACGAAAGGCTTCACGGTCGTCCAGATCGTCGCGGGACTGTATCCCGACATGCCAGCCTTCGACCCTCGAGGCAAGAACGAGGCCGGCTTCCCCTGGACGGAGAACTACGGCCAGATTCGACCCGAGTACTTCGACCAGGCCGACAGGCGGATTGCCCATCTGGTCGATCAGGACCTCGTCCCCTGCGTGGTGCTGGCCTGGGGTTATCATCTGCCCTGGACGGGCGTCGAGAAGATGAAAAAGCATGTCCGATATGTGATGGCGCGTTACGGAGCCTGGCCCGTGGTCTGGTGCATGGCCGGCGAGGTCAACCTGCCCTATTACCTGGAAAAGGGCTTTCCCCGCGGAGGCGAAAAGCAAACCAACTCCTGGGAAGGCGTGATCCGGTTCGCTCGCACCGTCAACGGCTGCGAGCGGTTGATCACCGTCCATCCGACCGGCATCGAACCGCTCTCCGGCCGCTTGCTCTGGCACGACCAGACGCTCCTGGATTTCGACATGCTCCAGACGGGACATGGAAAAAAGGAGGTCCTCCGACCAACCATCCGCACCGTTCGGGCATCCTACGCGGCCAGGCCGGTGATGCCGGTCGTCGACGGCGAGGTCAGCTACGAGGCCCTGCTCGGCACCATTCCCGCCGAGATCCCCCGCCTCATGTTCTGGACCTGCATGCTCTCCGGCGCGGCCGGGCACACCTACGGCGCCAACGGCATCTGGCAGCTCAATCGCCGCGATCGACCCTACGGCAAGTCGCCCCACGGCGGCACCTATGGACCGATCCCCTGGGACGACGCGATGTGTCTGCCGGGCTCTCGCCAGCTTGGCCTGGCCAAGGCCTTCCTCTTGAGATTCCCCTGGCAACGACTCGAACCTCACCCGGAATGGGCCACATGGGCCAGCGCACGCAAATCCGCTGATGAGTTCGACGTGCCCTACACCGCCGGCGTTGCGGAGACGCTGCGCATCACCTACGCGCCGGACGCACAGCCCGTCAAATGCTTGAACCTCGACCCCAAGCGAGACTACCTCGCCCGTTCATTCGACCCCGTCTCGGGGATCACGGTGAACCTCGGCACCGTTCATCCGGACGCCAAAGGAACAGTCTCCGTGTCTCCTCCTGAAGGCAGCAAGACCGACTGGGTCCTTGTGCTCGACGCAAAATCGACTGGTGTCCCGCAAGGCAAGTGAATTCCGTCCTTCACCGTCTGGCGCGGTTCGACTGATTGGTGGCGTCGAGAGACGGTACGGCAGAGGAGAAGAGAAGCAATGCGACATATCGTGCATGTTGGATCTGAGTTTCGCCAGCGGTGCGCGGCACTCGCATGTTTGGCGATCTTGTCGGTTGGGCCTGCACTGCCGGCCGCCACTCCGGTCCGCGACGCGGTGCAGCCGACCGTTCCCCTCAAGGCGCTTCCCTTCGAGCTGGAGCAGGTCCGGCTGCTGCCCGGGCCGTTCCGCCATGCGATGGAGCTCGATCAGAAATACCTGCTGGCGCTCGATCCTGATCGTCTGCTGCATACGTTCCGGCTCAATGCGGGCTTGCCGTCCTCGGCTCGACCGCTCGGAGGGTGGGAAGCGGGAAACATCGAGGTTCGCGGCCATTTCACGGGTCATTACATGTCCGCATGCGCCTTGATGTATGCCAGCACCGGTGATGAGCGATTCAAGACGCGAGGAGAGAAGATTGTGGCAGGCCTCGCCGAGTGTCAGCGAAAACTGGGCTCGGGATATCTGAGCGCCTTCCCGGAGACGTTCATCGATCGCGTGGAACGCCAGGAGCGCGTCTGGGCCCCTTGGTACACCTTGCACAAAATCCTGGCGGGCCTGCTGGAGATGAACCAGCATTGCCAGAGCGAGCTGGCCCTTGACGTGGCCCGCGAGTTCGCCGACTGGGTCAAGACCCGGACGGATCGTCTGAGCGACAAGCAGATGCAAGCGATGCTGGGCAATGAACACGGCGGCATGAACGAGGCGCTGGCCAATCTCTACGCCCGTACCGGCGAGGCCAAGTATCTGAAGCTGGCCGAGCGGTTCAACCACGACGCTGTTCTGGGGCCGGCCGCCCAGCGGAGAGACACATTGACGGGTCTGCACGCGAATACCCAGATTCCCAAGTTCATCGGCACCGCGCGGGAGTACGAACTGAGCGGGAAGCGATCGCTGCAAACGGCCTCACTGTTCTTCTGGAACACCGTGGTCAAGGAGCGATCGTACGTCATCGGCGGACACAGCGACGGCGAGATGTTCTCACCCAAGGAAACGCTGTCAAGAGCGCTCGGCCCGAACACGACCGAGACCTGCAACACCTACAACATGCTCAAGCTGACGCGGCATCTCTTCGAATGGGGCCCTCGCGCCGAGTACGCCGATTATTACGAGCGCGCGTTATACAATCATATTCTTTCCTCGCAGAATCCCCAGACCGGCATGATGTGCTATTACGTTCCGCTCCGCTCGGGGTCCCGGAAGGTCTACAACAGCCTGGACCACGATTTCTGGTGCTGTACCGGCACGGGCATCGAGAACCATGCGAAGTACGGCGACAGCATTTACTTTCACGACGGTGATAAGACGTTGTACGTGAATCTGTTCATCGCCTCCGAACTGAGCTGGATCGACAAGGGCGTCGCCTTGCGCCAGGAGACGGGGTTCCCCGATGGACAGTCGACCCGGCTCGTGTTCACGTGCAAGGAGCCAACCGAGCTGGTGCTCAAGGTCAGGCATCCCTCCTGGGCCGCCTCGGGATTTGTGCTCAAGGTGAACGGCGAGGTGGTTCCGACGAAGAGCCAGCCGGGAAGCTACGAGGATGTCAGCCGGTCGTGGCGAACGGGCGACGCGGTCGAGTTGTCCTTGCCGTTTGGCCTGCACACCGAGGGGTTTCGCGATAATCCCGAGCGCAGGGCATTCCTGTACGGTCCGCTTGTCCTTGCGGCCGAGGTCGATCCCCGGCAGCCGATCCCGGCGATCGTCGCCGACGCGGCCGGTGCCGTGGCAAGCCTGCAAGCGGTCGCCGGGCGTCCCTCCACGTTCCAAGGCTCGGCCGCGGTCTTTCGCCGACCGGGAGATTCGACCGGCGCGAGCGTGACGCTCGAGCCTTTTTACAAGGTTCACGGCAACCGGCATTATGTTGTCTACTGGGACTTCTACACATCCGCGCGCTGGCAGGCCAAGGAAGCGGAATACGCCACGGAGGTGGCCCGGCGCAGGGACCTGGCCAGCCGGACCGTCGACTGGGTAAACCCAGGCGACGAGCAGAACGAGCGCGCTCATCAATTTCGAGGAGAAAACACCAGGACTGGCCGCTTCAGCGATCGCGGGTGGAGGGATGCCGCCGAGGGATGGTTCCGCTACGTCGTGCAGGTCCGTCCCGATTGGGCGCAGGAACTGTGCGTCACCTACTGGGGCAGCGATTCCGGCGGGCGCGTCTTTGACATCCTGGTGGATGACACCAAGCTGGCCACGGAGCGGCTCGAGCGAAACCGCCCCGAGCAATTTTACGACCAGGCCTACCGGCTTCCGCCCGAGCTGATCAAAGGGAAGAGCAAGGTCACGGTCACCTTCAAGGCTCACCCCGGCCGCATGGCCGGCGGCATCTTCGGGCTTCGCGTGTTGACCCCGAAACGCTAGGCCGTGGAGAGCAACGGCGCCTGGGGGTTTCCTGCAACGAAGCAACACATTTGTTTGTCTATTTTGGAGAGAATGATGAACAGGTTGATCGCTTTGCTGGTGCTGGCCGCGACCGCGACGGCGGTTCGGGCAGACCAATGGAAGCTCGTCTGGAGCGATGAGTTCAACGAGCCAGGACTTCCCAACCCGGACAAGTGGGGGTACGAGACCGGATTCGTGCGGAACAACGAAGCACAGTACTACACTCGTGCTCGGAAGGAAAACGCGCGGGTGGAGAACGGCAAGCTGATCATCGAGGCCCGCAAGGAGCACTGGCCCAGTTCGAGCGTTGCTCCTGCCAAGAAGGCCCGGGGCCGATCGAGGCGCGGCGGAGCGGCGAACTACACCTCGGCCAGCCTGACGACGCAGGGGAAGGCCGCGTGGACTTACGGCCGCATCGACGTTCGAGCCAAGCTGCCAGGCGGCCGGGGAACCTGGCCGGCGATCTGGTGCCTGGGCACGAACATCACTCAGGTCGGTTGGCCGGCTTGTGGTGAGATCGACATCATGGAGCATGTCGGCTTCGAACCAGGAGTGATCCATGCGACCGTGCACACCAATACACGCGAAAAACGAGGGCATGTGAGCAAGGGAGGCAAGACCCCCTGCCCCGACGCGGCCGAGGCGTTTCATGTTTACCGGGTCGACTGGGATGCTCGGAAGATGGACTTCTACCTGGACGGTCAGAAGTACTTCACCTACGGCAAGGAGGGGAACGCCGCCGCGGCCTGGCCGTTTGACAAGGAGCAGTACCTGATTCTCAACCTTGCCATCGGCGGAGCCTGGGGCGGCCAGAAGGGAGTCGATGACAGCATTTTCCCCCGGTCGTACGTGATCGACTACGTGCGCGTTTACCAGAAGCCGCAACCCAAATAGCGAAAGGCAATGCCGATGACTGTCAAGCAGGTTCGCCCACAAGGGCAAGTCATCTTCTGGAAGCGGATTGTGATCGCGAGCCTGGCCGTTCTGAGCTTCTCGCCGGAACTGGCCAGTCCTGGCGCGGCCGCGGAACAGAAGCGTCCCAATATTCTGTTCATCTTTTCGGATGATCATGCTTATCAGGCCATCAGCGCCTATAATGATGCTCGGCGACTGATCGAGACGCCGTGCATCGACCGGCTGGCAAAGGAGGGAATGCGGTTCGACCGCTGCCTTGTGCCCAACTCGCTCTGCGGTCCCAGCCGGGCCACGGTGCTCACCGGCAAGTACAGCCATTCCAACGGCTTTTACAACAACACCAACAACCGCTTCGACGGCTCGCAGACGACCTTCCCCAAATTGCTCCACGCGGCAGGTTACCAGACGGCAATCTTCGGCAAGTGGCACCTGGTGAGCGAACCAACCGGCTTCGATGTGTGGCACATCCTGCCGGGGCAGGGGGTCTACTATAACCCTCCCATGATCGCCAACGGTCGCAGGGTTCAGCATCAAGGCTACGTCACGGACATCATCACCGATCTCACGATTGATTGGCTCAAGCACCGCGATCGGTCGAAGCCGTTCCTGCTGATGTGCCATCACAAGGCGCCTCATCGCGAGTGGGACCCGGCGCTGCGTTATCTCGGCCACGACCACGATCGCGTCTATCCCGATCCGACGACACTGTTCGACGACTATGCCGGTCGGGGCAAGGCCGAGCATGAGCAGGACATGACCATCGCCCGGACGCTCAACAACACGGACTTGAAATTCGTCACGCCCCCCCGGCTCACTCCCGAGCAGAAGAAGGGCTGGGATGCCTACTACGAACCGCGCAACGCGGCCTTCCGCGCTGCCCATCTTCAGGGCAAAGACCTGGTTCGCTGGAAGTACAGCCGCTACATGCACGACTATCTGGCTTGCATCAAGGCGGTCGACGAGAGCGTGGGACGGGTCCTCTCGGCGCTTGACGAGGAGGGCTTGACGGACAACACGATCGTCGTGTACGCGGCCGATCAGGGCTTTTACTTGGGCGAGCACGGCTGGTTCGACAAGCGCTGGATCTTCGAGGAATCGGTTCGCACACCGTTTCTCCTGCGCTGGCCCCAAGTGGTCAAGGCCGGCAGTCACACCGACAAGCTCGTGTCGAACCTCGATTTCGCCGAGACGTTCCTCGACGCGGCCGGTGTGCCGATCCCTTCGGAAATGCAAGGCCGCAGCCTGATGCCTCTGCTCCGGGGACAGGACCCTGCCGACTGGCGTACGAGCTTTTACTATCACTACTACGAATACCCCGGCCCTCACAACGTGCACCGGCATTACGGTGTCGTGACAGACCGTTACAAGCTTGTTCATTTCTATGAACCCGAGATCAACGAGTGGGAGCTGTTCGATCTCAAGACCGATCCGCGCGAGTTGAGGAGCCTTTACGGCCAAGCTGAGGTTGCCGCCGTTCAGAAGAAGCTGGCCGGGGAACTCGATCGGCTCCGACGCGAGCTGAAGGTTCCGGACCCTGACCCGCAAGCGACCATCATCCCACCGCCCAGAGCACAAAGGCGCCGCTGATTGGCCGAGGTGACCGTCTGCAAGAATGTGAGGAGAGCGATGAACAAGCTGTTGCTCTGGTGTTGCCTGTTCCTCCCCTTGGGCCCCGGAATTGCCCGAGGGGAGGAACCGCTTCGTGATCGGTTCGTCTGGATTTTCGGCTGGAACCTCACGAGGCACGCCGATGTCGATGAGATTTCTCAGGTGCTGGACACGGCCGGACGCCACGGGCTCAATGGGGCCGTGGCGTCGTTTGGGCTCGATACGCTCTGTCGGAAATCGCCCGAGTACTTTTCGCGCCTGGAGCAGGTGAAACAGGCCTGCGCGCGCAACAAGCTCGAGCTGATTCCCGCGGTCTTCTCCGTCGGTTACGGCGGAGGAATCCTGGCCCACGACCGCAACCTGGCGGAAGGCCTTCCCGTCGTCGATGCACCGTTTTTGGTCCAGGGAGGGAAGGCACGGTTGGTTGTCGAGCACGCAACGCGGCTCGCCAACGGCGGCTTCGAAGAGTTTCATAATCACCGATTCGCAGGTTTCTCCTTTCACGATCAGCCCGGTGAGATCAGCTTTGCCGACTCCGAGGTTCACCATGCTGGCAAGGCCTCGATCCGGCTGGAGAACTTCAGGGCCAACCCGCACGGTCACGGCCGGGTGATGCAGGAGATCCACGTCGAGCCGCATCGGTGCTACCGGGTCAGTCTCTGGGTCAAGACGGAAGGGCTTCAGCCCGCCGGAGCCTTCCAGGTGCTGGCTCGAGCCCGCGATCGCGAACTGGCGCCCCGAACGTTTCACATTCCGGCGACTGCCGGCTGGCGCAAGCTGTCGTACCTCTTCAACAGCCTCGATGAGTCTCGCGTCAATCTCTACGCGGGCGTCTGGGGAGGCAAGTCAGGCAGGTTCTGGATCGATGATTGGCGCGTCGAGGAGGTCGGTCCGCTCAACGTTCTGCACCGTCCCGGAACGCCCGTCACCGTTCGTGGCGCGCAAGGGAAGATCACGTACACCGAGGGGAAAGACTACGCGCCCCTGGTCGACTCGCACTTCAGTTTCAGCCGGGTCGATCGTGAGGCCGCCAGCTTGACAATCTTGCCGGACAGCCGCATCAAGGAAGGAGAACATCTCCAGGTGAGCTGGTATCACCCCATGCTCATTCACGACTCGCAGCAAACCGTCTGCATGGCCGAGCCCGCACTCTACGACATCTTTGACCACGAGGCGAAACTGCTCGCTGAGCGGTTGCACCCGAAGCACGTGCTCCTGAACATGGACGAGATTCGCATGGGGGGAACGTGTGCGGCTTGCCGGGGACGGAACATGGGGGAGCTTCTCGGCGAGTGTATCACGCGGCAAGTGCGGAGCCTCCGGCGTTACATGCCGGGCGTCGAGGTGTTGATCTGGTCCGACATGCTTGATCCCCACCACAACGCACACGGCAACTACTATCTGGTCGCCGGCGATTTCAAAGGCTCATGGCAACACGTCCCCAAGGATCTGGTGATGGCGGTCTGGAGTGGTGAACCGCGGGCCGAGAGCATGCGTTTCTTCTCCGAGCTGGGATTCCGCACGCTGGCGGCCTGCTACTACGACGCCGCCGACCTGTCCAACGTCAAGGGCTGGCTCGAGCTTGTGCGGCGAACGCCGAAGGCCCAGGGGCTCATGTACACGCCCTGGCGGCGCAAGTACGCGCTATTGGATGAGTTTGGCGACATGCTGCAAGAGCCCTGAAACGTGAGCAACTCCGGCCGGGTCATTCCCGGTCAATCGGGGTCCCAGATGGTGGCGGCGATGTAACGCTCGGGGCCAGTGATGCGATCCCAGAAGTAGTATACGGTCACGACCTTGCCGTCGGGACGCTGGACGCTACGAGGATATCCCAGGTCGCGGCCGCCGCCATCGTCGCGGAGGATGACCTCGCTGGCCCAGGTATGTCCCCGGTCACGGCTGAGCCGGGCCCTGATCGAGAACGGCCGCGCGCGAGAGCCGTAAACTAGGCAGAGCCGGCCGTCTGCCAGTCGAGTCAGGCTCGCGGGATTCCCCTCGCCCAGATCCGGCGCGGGGACCGTGTCGAGTGACCAGCTCTGGCCGTCGTCCCGTGACCGGTAGGTCTCAATCCAGTGCTTTTCTCCATCGTGGCGGCGGATGGCCGTGAGCAGTTCCCGCTGGTCGAGCCGGACAGTTGCCGGCATGATGGCGAACCCTTGCGGCTCCGGGCCGATCCAGGAGACGAACTTCCAGGTCTTGCCGCCGTCGGTTGTCCGCACGCAGAGTGGTCGGCCTTCCTTGCCGTCTGACTTTGCGGCGGTAAGGAACAGCATGCAGTCGGCCGGTCCGTTCACGACGTAATCGGTGCGGGCGGCGATCCCGGGCTGACCGAAAAGAGGCAAACGGAAAGGGCCATTCCAGTGACGTCCCCGATCTGTCGAGTAGGAAAAGCGCGATGCTCCCGCGGCGACGTCGGTCATGCGGACCGTGAGGGCAAAGTCGGGATGGCGGAAGTTGATCCCGCCGGGGCAGTCGCGCCAGGCTTTTTCCTTGAGGCCGGGAGGAGTGACGCCGTGCAAGGCGCGGCCAACGGGGATGAGCGATCCCCCGGCCGCGGGATTCTCGATCGTCCACGTCTGGCCGCCGTCGCGGCTCCGCGCCAGCAAATGCTCTTCCGGCCGGTCGTGATCGATCGCGTGCATCTGGGGACCGTGATCCTTGTAGTACCCCGCGCTGAAGCCGACCAGGATCTCGTTGCCCCACGACCAGATTCCATGATTGGCCGGCCACCCGCCAAATCGTCCGGCCCGATGATAGATGATGACGTGCTTGATGGACCGCTCTTTCTGGTGAGGCGCCTGCCTGGTGACGGCCAAGGGGGGCGAACCACTGGATTCGTCAGATTCCGCCGACTCGGACGCGAGCAAGGTCATGCAGGCAACGCACAAGGGTAGCAAAGCGACGGGCATGAGAGGTCTCCCGGCAGCACTCTGGCGATGATCCACCGCTTCATCGTATTCTCTCGCATGTCGCGTTACAATCAGCGCAAGCGCGACGTCGGTGTCGAGAACCTCGAACCGAATCATTGTTGTGCCGACACCGGTTCCGTTCCAGGTCGTGGGAATATTTTTATGAACAAGAGGCAGTGCATGAATAACCTGATGAAATGCCTTTGTGTCGCGGGGCTGTGCTTTCCCTCCGCCGCGCTGGCGCGGGCCCCGTCGGCTTCCGCCCCGGGGAAGCACAAGACGGACTGGTTCCGCGCTGCGAAGTACGGCGTGTTCATGCATTTTCTGCCTGGGAATCCAGGGCAACTGGAGCAGGTCAAAGCATTCGACGTCGAGGCGCTGGCGGCTCAACTGCAAGCGCTGGGCGCTCGCTACTTCTTCATCACACTGGGCCAGAATTCCGGGTTTTTCAACGCTCCGAATGCGGCGTATGATCGCATCACCGGATACGC
>JBMFUH010000147.1:0-10287 GCA_049966735.1 Isosphaeraceae bacterium | reverse complement strand
CGACAGCAGCGTCGGGTAATCGACCGGGGAAGCTTTCTCGTAGGCCGCCCAGAGGACCACGTGGTGATCATCCCAGCGGTCTTCCGTGGCATAGAGCCTGAGCAATTCGAGACAGGCATCGTGGAAGATGTCAAGATTCACCGGATGGAGCGGGTCATCCTCGATCACGGCCCGCCAGGCGGCCTCGGCGTCCTTGGCCCGGTCAAGCGACCGGAAGGCCTGCCCCGCGCGGTAGAGCGCCTCGGCTCTCCCCGGCCACCAGAACGGTGCCCCATACAATTGCCGCGCACAGCCCAGCAAGTCGCCCCGCCCGGCCCGGACCTGCGCCAGCATCATCCGGGCCTCGCCGTCGTTGGGTGAGCGCCTCAGGTGCTCTCGCAACGCGGGCTCGGCCTGATCGTACTGCTGGCGTCGGAGCCAGCCGTTGACCGTCTTGAGATCGGCCACCGGCCGCGTGTTGCGCCAGAACCACCAGAGGTTGAACCCGATCAAACCGGCGAACAGGGCCGCGGCCAGTACCTTGACCCACGGGAGCCGCCAGCGATTGACGGTCGGGCGCTCGGCGCACGAGAACTTCACCGGCGCGGCAGCGCCCTGGCCGGGAGTTTCCAGGGAAGGGGAGGTCTCAATGCTCATGATGGGTCTATCGCCAAAAGATCAGGGCGGGCTGGGCCAGGTCTTCCCCACCGCGGGTTTTCCATTCCGTTCCAATCACTTGAGCCGGCTCAGGGCCGCCAGACTGACCGGATCGTCGGGACGGTCGCGGAGCACCAGTCGATGCCAAGCGCCGGCCTCGTCGAGCCGGCCCATCTTCTCCCGGAGGTCGGCCAGCCGCTGATAGAGCTCGGGGTGGGGCAAGAGTCCCAGGGTTGGGACCTGGAGGGCTTCCTGGTAGACCCCGCGCACCTGCTTGAAGGCCGCCTGATAGGCCGTCAGGTCCCGGTCCACCCGCTGGGCCTCGGCCGATTTGCCGGCGAGTTGCAGCACCAGACGCAGCCGGTACAAGATCGGCCCGTTGAAGGGCTCGAATTTCACGGCCCGGCGGTAAGCTCGGATCGCTCGGGCCCGGTCGCGGACCTGCTGGGCGACGACCCCCTCGTGCTTGGCGAACCGGGGGTCGGCGGCCAGCGCCTGGGGCAACCGACCCCACTCCCGGACCAGCTCGTCGGGCTGAAAGCCATCAGCCAGCCCGGTCAGCCAGCCATCCCAGGCGTCGGCCGAGTCGGGATAGCGGTCCAGGGCGGCGCGGAGGACCTTCAGTCCCTCCTCTCCCCGGCTATCGTGCACCAGGGCCAGTCCCACCACCAGACTCAGTGGCAGATTCTCGGGGTGCTCCTTCACCAGGGGCTCGAAGATGGGCACCTGCGAGCCTGGCGCCACCTTGTCGATGTCGACCCGGATCGCCTCCAGCAGATAGCGGATGCGGTCGCGGGGATCGGGTTCGATCTCGTACATCCGCATGCAGAGCTGGTGGGCCTCCTCGACCCGTGCCTCCAGGTCCAGCAAGTCGAGCAACGCCCAGCCCGCTTCGGGAACCTTTGGGTCGAGCTTCAGCGCCTCCTTCCACGATTCCTCGGCCAGGTCATACCGTTTCCGCAAGTAGTGGGCCTTCCCCTCGGTGAACCGGAGCACCGCGGCTTGCCGGGGCGTGCAAGGCCGGACCCGGCTCAGGTGGTCCAGCGCCAGTCGCGTCTGAGGGTCGGGCCGGTCCAGGGCGAACTGAGCCATCAGCAAGTGAGCCAGGTCATTCTCAGGATCGGCCCGCAGGTAACGGCCCATGAGCTGCTGGGCCCGATCAAACTGCCGGTCCCGCGCCAGGGCGCAGATCGCGTCCAGGGTGGGAATCGGTTTGAACACCCTCCAGAGCCCCAGGACGCGGCTGCCGGCGACCAGGAGCACGACCACCACGACCACGAGGATCACAATCAGGTTTCGGCTTCGACGGTTCATCACACTGGCCTGAGGTCGGACTGGAAGGAGAATCCTGGGTTAACTTCCTGCCGTGGACAGGTGGTTCCCGGACTCACGCTCTTCTCCTTTCAATGGTTCAACAGTCAAAGCGCATGAGGAGGCCACGGGTCTTGGGGCGATCGTTGGGCGTGTGCGGGCGCCTGTCGGCGTCTCTGGTTCAGGATTTCTTGGAGCCGATCGGCCTCCGAGGTCCGACCGAGGTGACGATAGACCAGGCTCAGATTATGGAGGACATCGGCATGCTCGGGTGCCAGTGTTCGGGCCTTCTCCAGGAAATTCAACGCGGCGTCGAAGTGCTTCCGCTGAAACTCAAGCTTGCCCAGATAGAGCGGGAAGCGGAAATCCTTGGGGTTCCACTCGATCGCTTGCCGATAGCAGCGTTCGGCCTGGTCCATGGCCCCCTGGAGGAAATAGGTCCGGCCCAGTTTGTAGACCAACTCGGCATCGGGATCCTGTTCCAGAGCCCTTGTCAAATAGCGGACCACATCGTCAAGACGCCCGCTCCCCGCCACGTCATCCGCCAGATGACTCCAGAACAGGACCCGCGGCAGCGGCATCACTCGCAGTTCCGGATCCAGCTTCAGAACGTGTTCGAGGGCGGCGGCCGCCTGTTCGTGGTCCTTGTCGTTATGGTAGACGACGCCTTGCAGCGTGTAGCCGATCGCGCGGCCGCTGGGAAGCCGAATCAGCCGGTCGGCCAGCTTGAGCATTTCCGGAATGTTGTTTTGAGTGAACTGGACGGCGGCTAGCCGGCGCAGGGCGGTCACGTTGTCAGGCCAGCGCGCCAGGATCGCTTCGTAAGCCTGAATCGCGCGTTGACGATGGTTGCCCCGCACCAGACCGTAAGCCCGGATCTGCAAGTCATCGAGCGACAGGGCCCCGGCGCGGCGATAATAGGGCTCGGCCGCATCGGCGTAATCCAGCCGGCTCAGGCACCGCGCCGCCAGCAATGCCCCCTCGTGGCTCCAGGGCTGGCGGTTGAGATGATC
Organism: Isosphaeraceae bacterium; assembly: GCA_049966735.1. Lineage (GTDB taxonomy): Bacteria > Planctomycetota > Planctomycetia > Isosphaerales > Isosphaeraceae > Aquisphaera. The sequence continues at coordinate 7,327 of JBMFUH010000147.1, read as the reverse complement.
GAGGGCGTGTTGGAGACAGATCACCAGGTCGCCCCGCCTGTAGGCGTGCCGAGCCTCGCCCAACGCGGTCGAAGCCGCCAGGTTCCACGCTGTCACCACCAAGAGACCGATCCCCACCGCGACCCAGGCGAGGTTTCCCAACCACCGCCGCCCCCCACCTCGCCGGCCCGGTCGCCATCGGCGCGGGCCTGAATTCTCCCGCGTCGGCGATGAGGTCCAGGCCGGGGAAGAATCGAGAGACGGAGTTATCGATGAGAACGCGGGCACCGTCGGTCCGGGGAAATTCGCGGGTGATTGCGACATCGAAACCGTAGCGAAAGAATTCGCGGGAAGAAAGAAACCGGAGCAAGGGAACAACTGAGACCGGAGTCAGGCTCCAGTCCCCTCTTGGCGGCGACGAGTTTTCCGCGTCGCCTTGGACCTGGAGAGGTCGCGCCCATCGCGAAAAGCCTCCGCTCAAACTCGGAGTTCGAGGGGAGGCTTCGAGAATTCACTTTCCACCTATCGGCCCACGAGACGATCCGAGGTCGGAAGCTCCGCGGAATCAGTACGCGCCGGCACTGACCACCTCACCAAAGTTGGGAGTGGCGATGGCATACCAGGCCTGGAAGTACACCGAGTTTTTGACGAACCGGACCGAGCCATCCATCATCAGCACGTTGACACCCCCTGGGTGATTGGAGCTGGCGGCGACCAGGCAGATGTCGCCCCGTATAGACCACTCCCAGCCCATGTCGCTATAGGCGCAGGAGGTTCGGTTGGGAGTCTGCGTGTGCGAGTAAATCAGGGTGGGGGCGTACGCCCACCACTCGCCTTTCCACGTCCAGTTCTGGTTGGATCCGATGACCGGGGCCTGATTGCACGCCTGCATGAACTGGTAATCCGTGGCGTAAGCATTGGAGGGTTGATTCAGGTTATACACGATGGCGAGTCCGTCCCTGGCGGGCGGACCCATGGCTGGGCCCTTGATCCATTCGCTGAAGATCACCGTGTTACTCGTCCCATCGGTGAAGGTGCTGAGATCGGTCGTCCTCCACACGGCGGAATCCCAGTTGTCCGCAAGGTAGTTGGGACCATTCAACTGCCAGCCATTAATACGCCGGTTCAGACCGATGTTGCAGCAGTAGTTGGTGGCCCCAACCAGCACGTTGTTGTTGCCGAGGTTAAAGGTCCCCGACGCGCCGGGGTTGGTATCCGACGGGCACAGGAAAGAATTAATCTGGGCCGTGAGGACGGTGTATTGCACGATGCTGTAAGCACCCCCGGCAGCGTTGTCCGGAGGGTTCGAATCGGTAATCCCGCCGGCGTAATCACTCCAGCGAGCGCCGAAATTCCAGTTGATTGCATTGTATATGGGCTGCTGCTCCAGGTAAGGCAGCAATCGGGCATGCTGAGAGAAGTTCTGGTGGGGCATCGGGATGTTGGCGCCCGTTGAATCGTGGGACCAATCCACGGAGACCGGCGGCAACGCCCCATTGGCGCTTATGTAGTTGTGCATCGCCAGACCAATTTGCTTCAGGTTGTTGGTGCACTGAGCGCGGCGGGCCGCCTCCCGCGCCGATTGCACTGCTGGAAGCAGCAGTGCAATGAGGACAGCAATGATGGCAATCACCACGAGTAGTTCGATCAGGGTAAATCCACGACGGTTATTGGTCATGACAAATGTCCTTGGGAGACCGAGAAACAGGACAGGTAAAAGACGGCAAGAATGCAAGCTGGATCGTCGGCACGGAAACAGCCGCCAAAACGGCCAGCCTCGCTGCGGTTCCCACGCGATAAACGGAGAAAGAACGGTTCCTTCTCCAGACGACCCCCGGATAACGAGAAGAAGATCGTGCAATCATCAACTCGCGCGATCAGCTATTTTCAGTGCATCGGGTCGCGGATTACTGCTTCGCGCCCGGATAGCCCATGCTCTTTAGCGAGCCTTTTGCAGTCTCAGCCTGCTTACCGTACTCAGCCTGGGTCTTCGCCTGCGGAGGACTGTTCTTCACGTCCGCTCTGCCCGTCTTGGCTTGTTGCTCCCGAATTGCCGCCTCGTTGTCTTCCTGACAACCCACCACGCCCAGGCTCAGAATGGCCAGGCTCGCCCCGAAGAACAATGACTTCATCATCTGTTTTGTTAACTCCTGTTGAGAAAAGATTTGGTAAGCGCTCGCCAGTTGGAGCGCCACGACGAGGGCGCAACAGTCCTTGTGCCCGTCAGGATCGCCCCATCTGGTCAATGCGTGCACCTACTGGCGCGCTTACAAAGATTGAAAAAACACCCAACCGATCTGTTTCAGGATGGACTCCGAAATAACCCCCACATCGGTTCCAAGATGGCCCGACGCCTCGTGTCGATTCCTGGCGCCAACCGACAGTTCCATCGGCTGGCTCAGCGGCCTGCCTTTGTCAACTCCGGCATCAAGAACAAAATGCTAACTCCGGGAAGAGATACCAAGCGAGCGGGTTTGAGAGCCCCGAGCCGAGGATGCTCGAAAGCATGACTACGGCATAGCTGCATAGACCCGGCATCGGTCGTACCCGCCACGTGCAACCTCTGGACTGAAGGCGACGCTTCCCCAGGACAACCTCGAATCCCTGGAAGGACGGCGTGAGAAGAAAGAGTACGGGAAACACACGGGCAAGTCAAGAACCTACTTCAGGAAAGTAACCATATTTGGGCCTCCGAATTCTTTGGGACTGCGCACTGAGGGCGGATCAGGTGACGGGGCGGATAGCATATCGAGGGGCGGACAAGGTTTCGGGAACCGAAAAGGCTCGGGCCCCCTGGTTACGCGTTGCTGCCCAGAGAGGACTGATCCGACTCGTGGGGCAACCCGTTCGCTTTCGCACCTGGCGCGAGCGATGCTGATTGGCGATTATTGGCACGCTTTGATCGCTTCGAGGACGGCGGCGGAGTGACCGTCGACCTTGACCTTGGGAAAAATGTGGCGGACGACGCCTTTACCATCGATCACGAACGTGGTGCGCTCGACGCCCATGTACTTCTTGCCGTACATGCTCTTCTCCTTCCAGACGCCGTAGGCCTCGGCGAGCTTCTTGTCGGTGTCGGCCAGAAGCGTGAAGGGAAGACCGTGCTTGCCGATGAACTTGACGTGAGACTCGACGCTGTCTGGGCTGACGCCCACGATCCTCGCTCCGGCCTTTTCGTACTCGTCGAACGCGTCCCGGAAAGCGCGGGCTTCCTTGGTGCAGCCGGACGTGTCGTCCTTGGGATAGAAATACAGGACCACGGGTGAACCTTTCAAACTCGCCAGCGTCACGTTCTTGCCCTGTTGATCGAGTGCGGAAAAGTTCGGGGCCTTCTTGCCAACTTCCACCATGGCGGTTGCTCCTGGAGAACCAAGCGGCGATGATTGAGACGGCACTGTTCTAGATCAGTCGGCGACGGCCGGATAGGGGAGTTCCCGGTCTTTTTTCGGATCGTGAGCCACGCGAATGGGACAATCGGAAACCTTCGATCACACGGCGGATCTCGGCCTGCGCGTGCGCGCCGCGGACCTGAACGACCTCTTCCGCACGGCCGCGGCCGGCCTCTTCGACGTCATCGTGGCCAATCGCCAGCAGGTCGTGGAGCACGACCAGGAGGAGATCACGCTCTTGGCCGACTCGCCCGAGTCGCTCCTGGTCGACTGGCTCAACGAGCTGATCTTCCGCGCGGAGACGGAGCACAAGCTCTTTTGCCGGTTCGACGTGAACGTCGCGGAGGGCGGCCTCAGCTTGCAGGCGACCGTCCACGGAGAGCCGATCGACCCCTCGCGGCACGTCCTGGACCACGAGGTGAAGGCCGCCACGCGGCATGGCGTGAGACTGGTTCGGGATGGAGAAACCTGGCTGGCCGAGGTTATCTTGGACATCTGAGGGACAGGCCGCGACACCAGGTGCTGGAGGTGCCCGATGCCGACCGAAGAGCGGATCAAAGAACTTGAGTTGCTCATACGCGGCACAAGTAAGCGGACACTCCGCTGGGAAACCACGGTCGATGAGGATGCATTTCGCCTGAGTTCTCCGATCGCGAATATCCGGCTGGCCAGTTCCGAAGGGTTCGACCAGGAGGCAAATGAGCCATTCATATCCAGAAGTTTGACCGTTTTCAACGACAGGAGCCGTGTGGTCGAGCAGTATTATCCGGAAGCAGCCGCCGAGCAGAGTCGTTTTGATGTGCTCTTCCAGCTTGCAAGACGTTCGGCCTGCAAGACCGACGAAATCCTGGACGGCCCGATCGATCAGATCCGGGACCTGGTCGAAGCATAGGTCGGAGATTGCCAAGAGAAGGTTCTATATTGATGATTGGCCTTCTAGGGCGGTTTACCATCGAATTGCATACGGGCGCGGTCCCATTACCTTCGCCCCTGGAGAGAAGGTGCCCCGCAGGGGCGGATGAGGGACTGGGGCGCACCAAATGGGCTGGCGATCTTCCCTCATCCGGCCGTCCCGGCCACCTTCTCCCAAAGGCCCAAAGGGAGAAGGTATGATCACAACGGCGTCCTTTGAAAGCTGTGTGCAACGCACGAGCAAACCGCTCTAAGGCGGGCGGCCAGGAGGCCGCCCCGCTTCGCGGCGATCGATCATCAAATCGTCCTCACCTCAATCTTTTGCCGCCCTATGAACTCCTCGGCTTCCGCGCGGGTGAAGACGCCGGCGGTGGTGCCGACGGCGCGGACGGCGCTTGCGCCCACGGCGCTTGCCAGCTTGAGACACTCGATCTCGGGTCGATCCTCGAGCAAGCCGACGATATAGCCGGCGTCGAAGGCATCGCCGCCTCCGGAGCCGTCGACAAATTCGACTGGGTAGGCACCAACCTCCAGCCGGTGGTCGTCGGAGACCGAGATCACACCGCGATCTCCTCGCGTCACGACCACGCGGCGGGCGCCCATCTCGTGGAAGGCGAGGGCCTGGCGAACCGGATCGCGGTCGCCCAGGATGAGCGCGGCCTCGTCGGTGTTGGGAACAAAGACGTCCGTGTGGGGCAAGACGGCGCGCAGAGGTTCGAGGTAGTTCCCCGGACCAGGAGTCGCGACATCGAGCAGAATCTTGGTGCCCGACCGCCTGGCCCGCGCCAGGCAGTCGGCCAGGCCCGCCGCGTCAAGCTTGGGCAAAATCAGGAAGTAGCCGATGTGCAGCACCCGCGGGGCAGGGACCATGATCGCGGCGATGTCGGCCGGATTGAATTCCCGGTTGGCGCCCAGCGAGTGGATGAACCGGCGATCCTCGCCCCGGACGTTGACGACCAGGGTCTGGCTGGTCGCATGCTCCGGGTCGAGTTTGAGTGCCCGCACGTCCACGCCGCCCGCCACCAACGTCTCGGTGGCGAACCGGCCCAGGATGTCATCTCCCACTCGAGCGCAGATGGAGACGCCAACGCCCAGCCGGGTCAGGTCCACCGCCGTGTTCGCCGCGCCCCCGCCGATGTTGAGGATGAGCCGGTCGACGGCGATCAGCTCTCCGGGGCCAGGCATGTGGTCCATCGGTGGAGAGACGTGGTCGACCACCACCATCCCCGCGCAGACGACCGCGGGGTTGTGAGCTGAGGAGGTCGGGCCGGTCGGAATGCCTGAGGTCGGCACGAGCAGGAGCTCCCCTGGGGACTAGCCGGGTTTAATCCAGCGTCCGGATCAAGACCGCCTCTCGCGGGAGAGCGGGTCGATTCATTCTACGCGGGCTTGTCGATCGAGGCGACGATCGTGTCTTCGTGAGGCCGGGCCGTGGATGGCTCGCCGTTGCCGGTCGCTCGCTTGCCGATCAGCTCGCTGATCTCGGCCTCGGTCAAGACCTCGCGCTCGATCAAGGCCTCGGTCAGGCGCTCCAGCTCGTCGCGGTGCTCCTCGAGCAGTCGGTAGGCATGCTCGTCGGCCTCGCGAAGAATGCGGGCGACTTCCTCATCGATGATCTGCTGCATGTGTTCGGAATGATCCCTCGGCTCCGACATCTCGCGGCCCAGGAACGGATGCTCGGTCACGGTCCGGAAGGAGACGGGACCAACCCGCTCGCTCATGCCCCACTGCGTCACCATCCGGCGGGCCAGACGGGTTGCCTGGTCGAGATCCATGCCGGCGCCGTTGCTCAGGTCGTCGTAGACCAGCCGCTCGGCCGCCCGGCCTCCCATCGCCGTGAAGAGCCTGGCCTTGATCTGGCTTTCGTTGTAGCTGATCCGGTCTTCCTCGGGCATGAAGTGCGTGACGCCCAGCGTTCGCCCTCGGGGAATGATGGTCACTTTGTGCACCGGGTCGGACAGGGGCGTGAGCCAGCCGACAAGTGCATGCCCCACCTCGTGATAAGCCGTCGCCCGCTTGTCTTTCTCGGTGATGACCTCTTCCCGCTTGGCTCCAAGGATGACCTTGTCGAGAGCCGCCTCGAGATCGGCGGCGTCGACCGCCTGCTTGTCCTCGCGAGTGGCCAGCAGGGCAGACTCGTTCACCAGATTGGCCAGGTCGGCGCCGCTCATCCCGACGGTGCTCCGCGCGATCTTGTCGAGATCGACGTCAGCCGACAGGGGGACGTTGCGGGTATGGACCTTGAGAATCTCCAGGCGTCCCTTCTTGGTGGGCAGATCGACCGTGACGTGGCGATCGAACCGGCCGGGGCGGAGCAGGGCGGGGTCGAGCACGTCCGGGCGATTGGTCGCGGCCAGGACGATCACGCTCTCGCTGGGCGAGAACCCATCCATCTCGGTGAGAATCTGATTCAACGTCTGCTCGCGCTCGTCATGTCCTCCGCCGAGGCCCGCTCCGCGGATCCGGCCCACGGCGTCGATCTCGTCGATGAACAGAATGCACGGGCTGTTTTCCTTGGCCGTCTTGAACATGTCGCGCACCCGGCTGGCCCCGACGCCGACGAACATCTGGATGAACTCGGAGCCCGAGATCGAGTAGAACGGAACCCCCGCCTCGCCGGCCACGGCCCGCCCGAGCAGGGTCTTGCCGGTGCCCGGCGGACCGACCAAGAGCACGCCCTTGGGAATTCGCCCGCCCAGCCGCTGGAACTTATCGGGGTTCTTGAGGAACTCGACGATTTCCTGAAGCTCGCTCTTGGCGTTCTCGAGACCGGCCACTTCCTCGAAGGTGGTGCGCTGCTTCGACTTGTCGTGCCGCTTGGCCGGGCTCTTGACGAAGCTGCCGAGAATGCCGCCGTCAAACTGATCGCGTGCCCGCCGCATCATCAGATAGATGAAGCCCAGGATCAGGAACGTGGGCAAAAGAAGCATCAGCCAGACGAGTCCACTGGCCGAGTTGGCCGGGTTGGTCTCGATCCGGACGGGGTCGATGGCCCGATTGGCTCCTCCCCCTGCTTTCGCTCCGCCCTCTGCTTTTGGCCCCTCGCG
>JBMFUH010000146.1:0-10288 GCA_049966735.1 Isosphaeraceae bacterium | reverse complement strand
ATGGGTTTCGCGTCGATCGCCAGCAGCGCCAACGCCGCACTGGCTCGCGTGCTGGGTTCCGGGGCGTCGAGCAGCTTGTCGAGCACCGGCAGCGCGGAGCGCGCTGGCGGCCCGCTTTCTCCCAGGCAGGCGATCACATCCGGCAGGACCGCGGGGTCAGCGTGAGGGACAAGACCGGCGAGCGAGCGCATCGCCCGATCCTGAGTTTCCCAGGTCGTCGCTTGCACCATTTTCATGACCTGGAAGCGATCGGCGATCGGCCCGGGATCGGCGATCAACTCGCAAAGGAGTCGGGCCACTGTTGGATCGTCGGGCCCGTTCCGGCGCTGGAGCGATCGCACCACGGCCAACCGCACGCCGCGATCGGCGTCGTCCGCCGCGGCGACCAGCTCGGCAGGTGCCGGACCGGGACCACATTCCCCCAGCGCTTCGGCCGCCGCCGCTCTCGCCTCACTCTTGCGATCCTTGAGCAGGCGGACGAGGAGTGCCGTGGCCTCTGCCCTCATGTCAGCCGCTTGCGAGTGACGGCTGGCTTGTCCCTGGTCTTCTCTCACCTTGCTTCCGGCCACGATCAGGCCCAGGACCTGGGCCACGTCGGCGCGAACGTTCTCGTGGGCGTCATCCGCCGCCCGAGATAGTATCGGCAGAAGCTGCGGCCAGTGCGTCGCCCGGGAGGCCAGAAGACGACACGACACGCCGCGACCCGAACCTGGACGTCGGCATCACCGGTCGCCTCGATGAGGTACGGGGTCGTCAGCGCGGGGTCCAAGTGCTCCATCATGAGCACCGTCCCCAGGCGCGATCGGGCGTCCACGCTGTGCATCGACCGCGTGAGCCGCCACTGCTCGACCCATTTGCCGACGAGCGGGGAGGCCAGCTCGACGCCGTAGTACAGCCCGATCAGCCCACAGGCCAGAAGCGCCGAGTAGAAGATGGGACTGGAGATCGCCCGCCGCCCGGCCATGCTCTGGCTCCCCTTGCCGATGACTCGTGACTCATCCCGCCGCAACCGCGGATCATCCCCTAAATCTGACATGTGTACAAGACCCGACCCGCCATGCTGGCGCTTCCCCACGCTTCCTGATGGTTCTCGGTTTCGATACACCGGGGGCCCTGGATAGCCCGCCACATCGATTCACTCGCGGTTTCTCTTCGCGGTTTTTCCTCGATGGCTGTAACATGATCGAATTGCCCTGGCTGACTGAAGAGCCCTGATTCAGCAGATGCCGGTTCATGGTCCGGCATGCAGCGCGAAGTTCTCCTTGCACGCCAACGAGGGGTTATCTCATGACGACACGACGCGACTTTCTCAAGGCTGCTTCTCTCGGGATGGGGGCGCTGGCGGCGACGAGGGTTCTGCCTCAGGACGCCCGCGCGGCCAGCCAGAGCAACAACATCACTTGCGCGGTCTTCACCAAGCATTTCCTGGGCTTGAACCATGACCGGCTGGCCGACACGCTCGCCGAACTGGGCGTGACGGCCATCGAGGCGCCGATCCGTCCCGGGGGACACGTCGAGCCCAAGCGCGCCGTTGATGAACTGCCAGAGTTTGTGGAGACGCTGAAAAAGCGGGGCATCGCCATCACCGTGCTCGCTTCGGGTATCAACGCCGTCGACAAGACGCAGCACACCGAGGAGGTTCTCCGCACGGCCAAGGCGCTGGGCATTCCCCGCTTTCGCATGGAGTGGTACCGCTACGATCTCCAGCGGCCCATCTGGGACCAGCTCGACGCGATCAAGCCGGTGCTCGACGACCTCGTCGGCCTCAGCCGGGATCTGGGCATCCTGCCGTGCTATCAGAATCACTCCGGCGGCAATCTCGTGGGCGCCCCGGTCTGGGACATGGCCATGCTCATGCGCAAATACAAGCCGACGGAGCTGGCCTGGTGCTTCGACATCATGCACGCCACGGTCGAGGGGAGCCTCTCGTGGCCTCTGGAAGTGCACCTGGTTCGCGATCATCTGAGCGTCGCCAATTTCAAGAACTTCGCCTGGTCCGGCAAGAGACACAGGAACGTTCCGCTGGGCGAGGGGGTGGTTGGCAAGGAGTATGTCGACATGCTCAAAAAGTTACATTTCACCGGCCCAGTCACCCTGCACGTGGAGTACCTGGAAGGCAACGTGCATGAGGAAGGCTACTTGAACCGGGCAATCGCCGCGACCAGACGCGACCTCGCCGTCTTGAAATCGTGGTGGTCGTGACCGCCTGCCGCCGCGGTCACCGGGCATCGACCCGGACTGGCTGCCGACCCTCGGGAAAGTAGCTCTCGAAAAACTCGGCCATCGTGCCCGGGTAGGTAGCGCGTTTCAGCTCGCCCCAGGTTTGCTGATCACCCGTACAATAGTATGCATGGGTCTTGCCGCCGATCTCGATGAGATCGACGTCGGAGTTGTTGCACCCCTCGCCTGGCCCGGCCTCGAGGATCGGGTTTTGTGGGCTCAGCTCCCAGGAGGCCAGGTCCTGCGACCGCGCCAGGAACGAGACCCAGCCGTTGTGGTCGGAAATCGCGGCGTGAAGATAGATCACGTAGTAATAGGGCTTGATGTAGCGGATCACCGGACAAGCGCTGTATTCCTTGCCCGTTCCCCGGAAGGTCAGCCCGGGGATCTTCTTCCAGGTGACAAGGTCTTTGGACCTGGCGAACTTGAAGCAGAAAGAGACCGGATTGTCCGACTCGTAGGCCATGAGGTAGCCCGAATCATCGCGGCAGACTGACGAGTTCAGAAGGTGCTCGCCTCCCGACCGCGCGATCGCCGGCTCACGGTTCCAGTGAACCAGGTCGTCGGACCAGAAGTGGAAGATGTCGTGGAACCAGTCGTTCCCCGAATGCTCCGCGGCGAAGACGTGGACCCGATCGCCGGCAACGAGCGCGGAGCCCAGCGAGTGCCGGGGCCCGAAGCGGCAGAGCTCCCTGCCGGTCGCCGGGTCCTTCAGGAACAGGTACATCGCATTCAGGTCGGGCCTGGGCGTGTCGACGCGATGGCTGTGAAAGAGGAGGAGCCGGCCTTGATACCAGAGTGGCGACGATTCCATCACGGCCCGGCCCAGCGATCCCCGTTGCTTGACGAGGCTCTTCTTCGCTTTCGATGGCTGGGCCGCTGGCGGCGCCAGGGAGTCAAACAGCTCGACGGGCCACTGATTAATCCGTTCCATGCCCCGCGGCACCTCTTGCTGGTACTGCACGTAGGCGCGGACGCGGCCCTGCGTGGTATAGCGGATCGGGTCCTTGCGCTTGCCGCCCGTGACACTGATCCCGAAGACCTTGTAGCCCATGAGCGCACAATCTTCGAGCGCCAGGTCGCAGTGCGCGCCGGGGATGTCGCAGCAGATGATACCGGAAGAGGGAGTGCCGCCGGGCTGCGAGAAGTTGAGCACGATCATCCGACAGTCCTTGAACTGCACTCGCGTGTAGATGTCGGTGAATGTCGGATAGCCGATCTGCACGGCGTTGTCCGGACCGACCAGCGTGCAGTCGTCGAAGACGACGTCGGGATCGGTGGGCCGTGTCGGGTTGTGGGCCCGGACATAGGCCCCGGCGGCGTCGCCCCACCAGTCCAGGCACATCAGATAAGAGCGGCGAAATATCAACGGCTCTCCGGGGCGGCAGCGCGAGCCGGCCACGCCGCCGCCGAACGCCCGGCCGATCGTCACGCAATCCTCGACGACCACGCTGAAGGGGCTGCCCGTCTTGTCGGTCAGATCGAAGAAGATGCCGCCGTCGCCGCCCGTGACGTACAGGTTGCGCAACGTCCAGCGGTCCCAGTCCAGGCTTGACGTCGTCTCGCCGGTGTGCTCCTTGGACCATCCCTTGGAGTACGCCCGGATCGGGCCCCACCAGTCGTAACTCTTGAACCCCCTGGCCGGGTCGCCCGAGTCGATCACGACGCGCCCGGCCGCGCCCGAGCCGAGCTTGCCGTCGACGTCGCCGGCCAGCAGGTTGTACGCTCCCGCCGCCCCCTTGCGCGCGGGATGCAGGTTGGCCTCGACGTAAGTATCGGGCCGGATCAAGATCCGGTGCCCGCCCCGGTCATCGGGCACGGCGTCGAGCGCCTGCTGGATTGTCCGAAACGCCTTCGCCCAGCTCGAGCCGTCGCTGTTGTCGCCTCGTTTCGACACATGGAGCGTCACTCCGGTCCGCTCCGGCATGATCTCAGAGGTTATTGCTGGCAAGGCCAGGCATGCGGTCATGACCAGCATGGCAGGAACGGTCGAGATCATGGACACCTGTTCTCCTCGATGTACTGTACAAGGCGGGTGCCGAAATGTGGCACTTTTCAGGGGGGGTAGTGCCACGACCGCCTTTAAACTGATGATGCGTACACTCGTCAAGTCAGATGGGCTTGTTACGAAACAACTTACAAAGCAAATCCGGTCGCCTCGGACCCGCGCCGGCAGGCCGATAAAGTGGCACTAGATGGCACTTTATCGGCGTAATTCCCGCGTCTGTACACTGGTGTACAAGGAAGGAATGTCGTTGGTCGAGGTGGATTGATCGTCGTCGGGAGTTGGCCACCGCGTCGGCATCTGCATCTCCATGAGGTATCCTCTCTGCCGGTCATGATTCTTCCCTATACTTAATACGGCGAAATCCGCTCCTTGTGACGCATGAAATGGCACGTTTTTACCCGGGTCCCGGCGATGGAAGGGTTTACGCGGGTCATGGCGATGGAAGGGCTTACGCTGGAGAGAGCGGAGAATTGGCCACGGATGAACACGGATAGGGTTCGTGGACGGAGGCCGGGGCTGTCGACGGCGTGTAGGTTCCGGGGACATCATACTGAAGTCTCCCGCGAGTGGGACAAGATTCCAATCTTGTCCATTCCGTGATCAATCGCATTCGATCGAACACAATCCCGGCGCGTCGGGATGTCCCCTTTGGAAGCTAGACGGGACGGTGTGGAAGTCAAACGGAAAGCCGGTCGGTCATTGCGAAGCCTGGACAAAACAGTGGATCGCATTACCCGGGTCAACGCGTCCAGTTCTGCATGTCTCCATGAAACCACTCGAGGAGGTCGTTGTCCGCTCTGCCATTCTCCAAGAGGTAGGCGGGCACCCCGAGGCTGATTGCGTACGAGATAGCCACTGAGGCCTGCAGGGCTGAGTGGAAACCAGCCTCGAACGTCGTGACCATCGGACGGACTCCCGCGTCCTTCTGGATTCTCGAAATCGCCACTTCGGGGGTTGTGTAGAGCACGACAATCATTGTCGGCCGCAGTTCCGCCAGTTGCTCGAACGAAAAAGGCGTGACGCGGAACCCGTACGACTCCTTTGTCACTGCATGGGCGTCGATGATGATGCTCGTCCTGTTCCGCGAGGATCTGACTTTGTCGGCGAGGATCGCGTCCAGCGCCTGCATATCCTCCGGCGTGACGATGCTAGCGGATTCGCACCGGATCTCGTCCTGTTGCAGCGGCCCTCTGAGTCTCTGCGAGACTAAAGCCACCAACTCTTGGAGACTTCTCGCTTATCACCACTGCGGGGTTGGTCTTCCTGGGTGGCATGCTCCCGTCCGCGGGAGCATGGAGAGCCTCAGCCCCGGCAACAGGTCCGGACATGCTCACTCCGCGCGTGAGCATGCCACCCAAGGTCGTTGGACATCAGCACCCGCGATGTCAAGTCCGGGCCAGCGGTGGTGTTCGGCGAGAGCTCTCATAAATTTCAAGCCCAAAACGGCTTATCCGCTACCCGATCCCCGGTGGTGTTGAGCGAGAAGTCTCGACAAAAAGCACTGTTTTGCCATCGCACCACCTTGCGGTCAATTCAACCTGCAATAGCACATCAGGCAATTTCATGTAAATCTGATCGAAAATCCTCAGGGGTTTCGGACGATTGTCAATAACGTCGGAAAGGCCGTACAGACAACTGCGAAAGTCCAAGGCTACTTCTGATCCTTCGGTCGAAAGCGGTCTATGAGGTCGAGAACCTTATCCGAAGTGGTTGGAAAGAGATATTTCACCACCAATAGCGCCATTGCGCTAACCTCTGCAAATACGGACATTGAAAAGGTATTTGCCAGCCATTGATCGAACTTCAGGAGACCGCAGCCGATGAGAACAAAGATCATGTTGATGCATATTATTTGTCCTGACATCGCTATCATCAGCCACGTTGCGTAGGTCTTCCGCAACTTGCGGTCCTCGTCCTATTGCTGCTTCCAGGCACGAACGATAGTCCGATGGTGCCTAGCCCTCTCCCGGAGGTCCTGGAGTTTGCTCATGCCCTCTAGATCGAGGTCCTGGCTAGTAACCGGGCCGCCAACCTTTTTGACCGATTTTCGAACCTCGGCGGGGAGGTTGTCCTTCTGCGCCATCATTCGAGATCCAGTGAGGCGACCCTATATCCCATTGCCTCGTTGGAAACGTTGAATATCTTGGCTAGCTGCTCGATGGATGGCCGCTCCTGCCAGTATCGCCGCACCTCCTCCTCTGGCATCAGAAGTGAGGCGGCAAACATGTTCGCCTGAATCTCCATGCTTCGGTTCGATGTCGCCTTTTCGTGATCGTCCACCTGCTGTCGAAATAGGTTGGGCTCCTTGTCGACATGCTCACCATCGGCGAGAAGGTGGAGGAAATGATGGCCCAACTCGTGTGCAATGGTGAATCGCTTTCTGAAAGGAGGGTCGTCATGCTTAACCAGCATTGTTATCTTCCCACCGCGTTTCACGATCATTCCGACAAGGTTATCGTCGGAGAACCTGGCGTTGTTGACCCTGATGCCTTCCCGGTTCGCCAGGACGACTGGGTCGATGGGAATCGTAGTGAGGTTGTGTCGCCTTAGCACGTCCCCTGCTCTAGCCTCTATTTGCGATCGGCTGAGGAAGGGTACGGGCTCCGCTACCTCGGTTACCTCTGGCATGAACTGTCCTAGCCCCAAAAGGTGATGGATCAGAAACCACCCAAACCCCGTACTTTCATATTATAACCGGCTTCAGGCTTCAAAAGGGGCTGGCCGCACGATTCCAAATGGTGGCATGCATCTCTGCGCTCTTCGACCGGCAGAAGAGAGAAACCCAGGCGAGGATCGGGCAGTGGCTTGTCTGGCATCAACCGCCCTATCGAACGACCTTGAACTCACCCTCCAGTCCTGAAGTCGAGTCGGCCGCGATCCAGACCCGAAACGCGCCGGGTTCGGTGACAGGCCGCATCCGGCTGTCGTGGAACGCCAGGTCTGGAGGTCGGAGGGTAAACGAGACCGTTACCTTCTGGCCCGGCCTCAAGTGGACGCGGCGGAATCCCTTGAGCTCGCGAACCGGCCTGCTCACGCTGGCGACCAGGTCGCGCGTGTAAAGCTGGACGACCTCGTCGGCCTCGAACCTGCCGCTGTTGGTGAGGTCGGCCGAGACCGTCAGCGAGCCGCCCAGGGGAAGTTCGCGCGCCGAGAGCCGGAGGTTCGCCAGGTCGAAGTGCGTGTAGGAGAGCCCGAAGCCAAAGGGATAGGCGGGTTTGTAATCGATGTCGATGTATTCGGAACGATAGATCGTCTGGGCGCGCGGCGAGCCGGGCACGATGCCCAGGTCCTTGGGCGACGGCGGCCGGCCCGTGTTCAAGTGGGCGTAGTAGATCGGAACCTGGCCCACCGCGCGCGGGAATGTGACGGGCAGCTTGCCCGACGGAACGACATCGCCGAAGAGAGCGTCGACGATGGCCGGTCCGCCCATGGTTCCCGGATGCCAGGCGTAGAGGATGGCACTGACCCGCCTGGCGAAGTCGCCAAGGGTGAGCGGCCGCCCGGCCATGACCACCGCGATCACCGGCTTGCCCGCCCTGGCGACCTCGGCGGCGAGCGCTTCCTGCGCGCCAGGCAAATTGAGAAAGGCTCGCGAGTGCGCCTCGCCGGAAAGGGTCGCCTCCTCGCCCACGAACAGGAGCACCACGTCGGCCGATCGCGCCGCGCCCAGTGCCGCGGCGAAGCCGTCGACGCTCGTGTCACGGCTGTTTTTCAGCCCCGGAACGTGAACGACGCGCTTCTCGCCTAGCACATGGCGAAGAGCCGCCAGCGGCGTGCGCACCGCCCCCTGGTCGGTGAACATGGCCCAGGCGCCGAGCTGATCGGCCGGGCTGTCGGCCAGCGGACCGATGACGGCAACCTTGCCGACCGCTCGCGCCAGCGGCAATGCGCGGTTTTCGTTCTTGAGCAGGACGAGGCTCTCGGCCGCGAGCTTGCGGGCGATCTCGAGCGCTGCCGGGGCGGGCATCACGCTCCCTTTTTCCGCGACCGGCATCTCCAGATCAAAGAGACCCAGGCGAAACTTGAGGCGCAGGATGTTCCGCACGGCGTCGTCAATCAGCCTGGGATCGAGTTGTTTGCCGTGGATGAGCGACTTGACGTGGTCGTGGAAGTCGGTGCTCACCATCTCCATGTCCACGCCAGCGTCGATGGCCTTCCAGGCTGCATCCTTGGCATCGGCGGCGAAGCCGTGCTCGATCAGCTCGTGAACCGCGGTGTAGTCGCTGACGACGAGCCCCTGGAAGCCCCATTCCTTGCGGAGCACCTGCCGCAAGGTGAAGGCATTGGCGGTGGCCGGGACACCGTTCAAGCTGTTGAACGCGGTCATGTAACTGGCCACGCCAGCTTGACGCGCGATTTCAAACGGCTTCAGATAGACGTCACGGAGGAGGCTTTCGGGAATCCAGGTCGAGTTGTAGTCACGTCCTGCTTCCGCCGCGCCGTAGCCCACGTAATGCTTGGCACAGGCGGCGATCGACCCCGGGGCGGCCAGCGAGTCTCCCTGGTAGCCCAGGACCATGGCCGCGGCCAGCATGCTGGCGAGGTAGGGATCTTCGCCGAGCGATTCGGCGATCCGTCCCCAACGCGGGTCGCGCGCGATGTCCATCATGGGAGAAAACGTCCAGCGCACGCCATGGGCATAGACCTCGCGCGCCGCCACGCGTGCCGCGCGGCTCACCAGCTCGGGATCCCAGCTTGCCGCCTGACCCAACGGAATCGGGAAGACTGTCTTGTAGCCGTGGATCACGTCCTGGCCGAAGAGGATCGGGATTCCCAGCCGGCTCTCCTCGCGGGCGATCCGCTGAAGCTGGGTCTTCTCCTCGAGCGATCCGCCGTTGAAGAGCGAGCCCCAGCGTCCGTGGCGAATCTCGTCCTTGAACCGGTCGTCGATCTTGCCCGGGTAGGCGGCCTGGGACATCTGCCCGAGTTTCTCCTCGAGCGTCATCCGGTCCAGCAGCGAGCGCACTCGATTCTCGATATCGGTCGCAACCAGCGCATCGGGGGAGGGACGCACCCCTTGACCGCTTCGTGGTGCCCGCGTCGTGGCCTCTTGCTGAGCAAACGCAAGGGGCCCAGGCCCCCGCAGGAACATCGCCGCGAAGATCGCCAGCGAGGGGATCGCCTTGAGTTTCATCGATGTTGTCCTCCTGGTGCCGCGTTAGGGGTGACGGACCTGGCAAGCGTAGCGCGAGCCGGATTGACGACATCATAGTCGCTACCCAGGCGCTTCTTCCACCGGGAACACGTCACGGCAGGAGGGGATGGACCTGTGTCCGGGAATGAGGCATGACGAGCAGCCGTTCAGCGACGTCTCGTCATGCTCGTGGGTCCGCGCGAGATCACCGCGCGAACAGGACGCGTCCGGATCAGGACCTTCGGCGCGTTGATCACGTTGAAGGGAGTCGTGACGGCAGCGGGAAGGCCGTTTGCCCAGACGATGAGCCGGTCGTTCCAGCCGGTCGCCGACACCTTGAGGTTGGAGAACGTCGCCACGCCACCCGTCGCGGTCGTGATGATCGTTCCGCCCAGCCGCCCCTTTCCCGCGTGCGGTGCAAGCAAGACGGCGACGCGGCCGTTGTACGAGGTGGCCGTATTGCCGAACCAATCCTGGATGGTCACGGTGACCGAGAAGCCCGCGCCCACGACCACGCTGGCCGGCTGCGGAGATGAGACGACCATCCTCACCGGAGCACCCGGAACAACGGTCAGCGCGGCCGTCGTGGCCGGCGTCAAGCCGAGGCTGCCGAGTTGAAGCGTGTAGCCAGCGCCTGCCGTGGTGATGGTCAACCCGGAGAAGGTGGCCACTCCCTGGACGGCGCTTGCGTACGGAACGCCGCTCAGCGTTCCTCCCGCCGGGTTGCTCGCCAGGGCCGCGCTCGCGACGCCGTTCCAGCCCGGAACCCAGTTGCCGAAGCGGTCCACGGCCGCCACGGTCAGCCCGAATGCGCTGCCGGCAACCACGCCGGCAGGAGGTTGAGCGATGACCACGAGCTGAGCAGCCGCGGCCGGGCTCACGTTCACGGCGGTCGTCGACACCGAGGTCAATCCGCCGCCGCTGAT
>JBMFUH010000145.1:0-10309 GCA_049966735.1 Isosphaeraceae bacterium | reverse complement strand
CCTTCCAACCTATGAAGCCAATCTGGAGCATGACGGACGGTCGTACCACGTCGCGCTTCCGGACCTTGAGGTCTTCCAGTGCAAAAACTGCGGCGCTGTGATTCTTGACGACGCGGCCGACGATCGGCTGAGCGACGCCCTTCGAGACGCCGCCGGTCTCCTGAAGCCCGTTGAGATCAGAGCGAGACGAGAAGCGCTGGGTCTCAAGCAGAGAGAACTCGCTGGTTATCTCCGGATCGCGGAGTCCACCCTGTCGCGCTGGGAAACCGGCGCGCAGATCCAGCAACGATCGATGGACGCGCTTCTGAGGATCTTCTTTGAACTCGACGAGGCTCGGCGGATGTTGGGAGCGCCTGTTTCCTCCGTTGATACAGTCGTTCTCTCGGGAACCGCAGTCGCTTCCGCGTAAGACAGGTTCGCCCTGATCGAAAGCCGGGGAGGCCCCACGCTCTTGCTAACGAGGCAAGCGATGGCCCCGCGGCCTTGTCCATTCCCTCAATGGTTCGTACCAATTCTCCGGTGTTCCAGCTCACCGATGGCCACGATGGCATCCTGGCCCTCGCCTTTTTTCCGTTGCCGGACGGCGACGACGATCTGCCGGCCGTCGGTCACCAGAGCGCTGCTGATCTCCGCGCCCTTCACGGGCTCGATGCGCCACTTCATGGCTCCATCAGCAATCTTGAGACAGTAGAGAAATCCATCGAATGAGCCGAAGTAGACGGCGTCTTCGGTGCACAGAGGGGCGGAGTAGATGGCCCGGACCACGTCGCCTGGCACGTCGGGTGCGCGAAAGCTCCAGACCTCCTTGCCCGTCCGGGCGTCCACCCGATAGAAGCGGCCGTCGCACGAGCCGAAGTAGACCGAGCCGTCTCGATAGGCTGCACCCGCCTCGATGCGCGACTTCGTGGGGAAGCTCCAGCGGAACGTCTTCCTTCTCCTGTCCAGGCAGTAGAGGTGATTGTCCTGGCTGCCGAAGAAGACACTGTCGTCGGACAGCGTGGGCTCGCCGTAGATCCAGCCCTTCGCCTGGAACGACCACCGCCGCCCTCCCCGCTTCAGGTCGATGACGGCGAGCCGGGATTGATCGAAGATCGGCAGGAAGACTGCCGTGCCGTCGGATGCCGCCGTCCTGGGGCGCGCGGCGGTCCCTGTGATTCGCGCGCGGTCGCCGTCGAACCCCGGCGGCGAGGGGGGCGCGTCGGCCGCGATGTCGTGCTGCCAGATCAGCTTGCCGTCGAAGTCCACCGCGGTGACCTTCCCATCGTAGTCGGCGACGACGATCCGATCGCTCTCGATCAGCGGCGACGATTCGATTGCACTGCCCACGTGCTCGCATTTCCAGAGAAGCGTTCCGTCGTCGCGGAGTGCGTGGAGGCCGCCTCCTGATGTCACGTACAGAGTCGAACCTCGTTTGGCGGGGGCTTCGGCGATCTGGCCCCCTAAAGGCGAGTGCCAGCGAATCGAACCGTCGGTCAAACGAATCGCGAAGAGCGTACCTGCGGAGTCGCCCACGTAGATCATCCCATTGGCGAGCAGCGGCTCACCCGGAGAACTGGCCAGGCGTCTCGTCCATCGAACCACGGGATGGTCCGGAAGATGGCTTCCCGAAACGGCCCCCGTCCGCCGCGCTCCGCCCCGCGCGAGCCAGACCACCGGGGACTTGCCGTCCGCTCGCGCCGGCGCGGCAGCCGGCACGGCTTGGTTCCCTTTGGTCTCGTCGCCTGCCAGCGCCGGGGGCTGCCGGGGAACAAGGCAGCAGAGAACGGTCGCCAGGATCATCGTCCGCGCTACGTTGAACCAGCGTGTCAATCGGATCATCTCCGCGCTCCTGCATTTGGCCATCTCCCCGCTCCTGCATTTGGCATTGATCGGGGCGTCACCGCCAGAGGTTCCGATCGAAGTAGCCGTCGCTGTCGATCAGGCACTGCACGGATAGGAACTGCACAGTGGTCTGCTTGTTCCGGTTGGGGGACGTTTTCGGCGCGGCGGCAAGTTTTTTGGGGTAAAAATCCCGCCGGTAGGAATCAAACAACAATCTTGATCATAACCTCTCCAGTAACGGACTTCGGCGCGGGGTGATCTCGCCAACGCGAGCCCGATGTCGGAACGCCGAGCTGGTACCCTGACCGGTCGATGAGGCCGAGGAACGACACCATGATCTCGCAGCGCAATCCCGAGGCACACGAACGAAACGGCCACATCCGCATCAGCTTGAATGGGGAAAAGGCCCTGGACATCGTCCAGCTCGAGCCGTCGACCCTGGCAATTCCGATCCGGGCGGTCATGCCCGAGGCGCCTTACGCGCCCGCGGACCTGGACGAGCGGGTCCAGACCTGGACCCGGGAGTGGCAGCCGCGAAGCTCTGTCGAGGCCGAGCTGGTCGCCCGCGCGGCGAAGCTGTCGTGGACGCTGGAGCAGGCCGAGCAAGCCGAGACGGCCAGATCGACCACGCCTCCGCGCGTCAAGAAACCCGCCGAGGACGCGTCGCCTCAGGCGTTCCGCGAATTCCGCGAGCTGTGCTGGAGGCTCTTCAATCCGCCCGAGCCCGAGAAGAAACATCGAGGAGCTGCCGGCCGGCCGGCCCTTCCCTTTGATGATCCCGCGGTGTACGTGTACGAGCTCGAGCAAACCGCGCGGGGCTGCCGCTGGCTCCTGGAGCGCTGGCACGAGTTCCGCCATCTGCTGGGTCATCGCGTCCGCTTGCAGCCGTCCGACCTCTTCCGGTTCGTCCGACTGCTGGGCAAGCAGGAGGTCGAGGCCGTCAACGATCAGTCCTTGAGCGCCATCTTCCTGGCATGGAACGTCCTCTGGCCCAACGCGGGCAACGCGTTCTGGAGCTTCTCCAACGAGCAGATGCGCGAGCGCGGAGGCGGCGTCAACGCGCTCATGAGCTGGCGCGAGATCACCGATCAACCCTGCGACGAGGACGAGGCGTGGTCGCTCTTCCGGAGGGTGGTCGAGGAGCAGATCGACCGGCTGATGACTCTCCTGGCGGGGCACGAGGAGCAGGCCTTGATCGAGCCGGTCGAGCCGGCGCCGGATCAGGAGCGGGAGCGAGACCGCCGGCGCCGCGAGTCGCTGGGGCGGGAGCTGCTTCGGACGGTCGAGGCTCTCCGCAAACTGCGCGATGTCAAGTCTGATAAGCGAATCGTGAGCGACAACACGCAGCCCAGCGCGGCGGCACCGCCGGAACTCGATTCCCCGGAGGTCGATCCCCATGAGGTTGTTCCTCGGCGGGATTCGGACACGAATGGAAATCGTGCTCGCGCCGCGACGGCCGTGTGCCATGCAAACGAGGAAGGCAATAACCCCATACGGTCCAACTCACTGACCGCCGCGCTGAGAGCTGATGGCTCCCCGCGAAATCTCTGCAAGACAGGCGAGCCGCGGAACGCCGGAAAAGCACGGGAAAAGGGAAGATCACGGGGCAAAGTCGCGTGGCAGAAGTCTTGCGGCAGGCGGTAACTCTCGGATCAGCCCGTGACTTCTCGCCCAACGCCACCACCATCGAGCGCGTCTCAAATGGAACGGTCGATACCTTGAGCCGGCTTCGCGTCTTCTGTAGCTTCGAGGAGGACGCCCCAGCGGGTGAAGCGCGCCCGGGAGGCCGTCGACCGGCGGGAGAGGCCTCGCGGGGCTTCGCTTGCAAGCCCGGCGAACGTCTGCCGGTCTCCCATCCAATAGGGCAACGGTGGCGATCAGTCGGGACTTTTCGGAGGCGTCTCATGCGTGGAAGCAAATGGCAACGTGTGACGAGAGCGATCACGGTCCTGACCGCATTCGTCCTGACGCTGGCTGTGTATGGTCCGCGGAGCGCGGAGAGCGCGGCCAAGCTGAGCGGGCCGCGCCGCGTACGCGAGGCAACGGCCAGGCCGCTCTTACTCGTCCACGACGGCCACGCGGAGGCCGACATCGTGCTCCTGAGTGATGACGTGCTCGTCCGCAACGCGGCCCTTTGGCTGACGCGGTTCCTCGCCGCCAGCACGGGTGCTCGATTGACGGTCGGGGGCCCCGAGTTACTCGAGCAGGCGCGGGTGCATCTTGTCGCGGCAGTAGGCGACGACCACCGTCTCAAGGCTTTGAACGCCAGGAACAACATTCGGCTGGATCCGGGCGTCGGAATGCAAGGGTTTGTGCTCGAGCTTGCCCAGCGGCCCGACGGTCCGGGCATCCTCTTGTGCTGGTCGCCTCAAGCAATCGGCTGCCGCTACGGTTTGATCGAGGTCTTGCGCTCGGTGCGGGTCGAGGGGAAAAACGCCAGGTTGGGCATCCAGCGCGTCGTCGACTGGCCTCGGTTCGAGCGGCGGATCTGCTACGTCAACTTCGCCGAACACCTCCAGAACGCCTTCAACCCCAACGTGCTCTTCGACGTGCCCGACAACCGCTGGACGCTGGACGACTGGGATCGATTCATCGACATGATCTCGGCCTTCCGCTACAACACCTTCGAGTTCTGGCTGGTGCCCTCGCTGTTCTCGCCGGAGGCGCTCCACGGCGGGGCGATCCAGCGCCAGTTTGCCGAGACGATCAATCATGTCATCGCGTATGGGAAAAAGCGGGGCGTCGCCGTTCATCCGACCCAGGCGGTGAACACGGTGGGGCGCGACTGGCATTACCTCTGCCCGCACGACCCCAAGGAACACGCCGAGATCGTCGCACTCTGGGACCACTGGTCCAGAGCGATCCGGGGCAACGAGTCCATCGGGTTCTTTCCGGGAGATCCCGGCGGCTGCATCCGCAACGGCTGCACGCCGGAGACGTATGTCGACCTCTGTCTCGAGCTCAGCCGGGTGGTACGCCGGAACAATCCAGGCGTGATGATCGAAGTGGGAACATGGGGCGAGCCGATGGGCGGCTGGGGCGTCCCGCTCTGGTCCGGAACTCCCCAGCGCGCCGCCAGGGCGATGCGTTACTTCCTGGAGAAACTCCCGGAGTTTCCCGCCGGTACGTTCACGAGCATCAATCAAGGGTTCAGCCCCGATGCGCTCCCTGGCACGCACGGCGGCGACGGCCGGCCCTATGCCCGCGAGGCCGCGAAACGTGTCAAGGTGCTGACATGGGACTATAGCGTGAGCGAAGGGGAGGGGACCGTGTCGCCCCGCTGCCGCGTCCGCAGGATGTTCGAGCGGCGGCGTGAGGAGGCCGCGCTCGGGTGCTACTCCGGCGGCATCTGCTACACCATGGCCCCGCGACTCCAGTGTCTGAGCCTGTTCTGTAGCGCGGAGAGCTGGTGGGACCCGACCCGTGAGCCCGACGCCGTCCTCCGCGACTTCGGCCGGTTCGTGTTCGGCGAGCCGCTCCAGGAGATTGGCCCGCTCCTCGAGGAGTTCGAGGTGATTCCCGATTGGGGCTACTACCCGCCGTTTCCGTATTCTCCGACTCGCCTCGAGGCAGCCATGACCCGCCTCATCAAGCTTCTCGACAAGGCCGAAGCGACCGCCGAAACACGGTTGCCCCTGGCGCCGACGCTGGTCGAACACCGCCGCGACCTGCGCTTCTTCGCCGATCTGTTCCGCAGGCTCGCCGGCGTGGCGATCACCGCCCGGGGGGTGACTGCCGACGCTCGCGCGGTGGGCTTGATCCCGCAGGAGCGGTCGGAGCTGGTGTCGCTCGACGAAATGGAGGAATGGCTCGCGGAGGCGTCCCCTGATGCGATCCGCCGGAAGCTCGAGGAACTCTCCGCGCGGCTGCGCGGACTCGACGTCCAGCGTCTCTCAGACGAATACTGGAAGAAAGTATACGGGATCTACGACCACATCCCGCACCCGGTCGACCCGCGCGCCCAGGGAGCAACCTCGACGCTGTTCACGCGGTTCCACGCCTCGCTGGCGCTGGCGTCTCCCGCGTCGCCGCTCGACGACGCCCTCCGACGCGCAGGCGGCCCGTCGCTGCGCATCCACCTGGGTCGGCCCACGTCTCCGCACGGCTGGACGCTCTCGGGCTGGACGGTTCAGGGCATCGACCACGGTGAGACCTGGCAGGCGAGCTTCGACCAGCCCGGCCGGATCATCCGCGACAACTTCCACGACCTCGGCTACCGCTGGCTCACGGTGCGCCTGACCGAGGGCCCGAAAGGGGCTGGCAAGACGATTGCTCTGGGCGGACGCGTGATCGGCCGCTTCGAGCGCACCGGTCCACCGGTGACTGTGAAAAAGGAGTGGTGGGTCACTCGCTCCTACCCGATCCCACCGGGCCTGCTGCCTGCTTCCGGACGGCTCGAAATCCGCTTCACCGAGCCAGGGATCGCGATCTCGGAAGTGGCGCTCTCGGTGCAGCCGCCCGCGGAGACGGGGCGGTGAGCGGCTTTCGCCCGGGCGTTGCGATGGCATTCCGAGAGGCGCACAATGAAATGCGGTTGTTCCGGACCTTGTGCAAGAGCCGGCCCAGCTCGACTCGACGATTGAGAGGGCATCCATGAACGCTAATTGTTGTGACAGACACGCATCGCATCCAACTTCGTGCTGCCCGTGCCACGCGGCGCACGGTGAGGCCGCCGGCGGCGTGTCGCGCCGGCTTTTCCTGGCCAGTGCGGCGCTCGGTGGTGTGGGCGTCACAAGTGCAACCTGGGCGGCGCTGGGCGCGGCGGGGAAGGAGCTGCCTCAGGCTCCGCCGCGTCTACCGCTGGCCGTCCAGCCCATCTTCACTTACCCCGAACCGAAGCGGTCGCCCCAGACAAGCTGGCGCAGTTGGGGAGGGATTCAGACCTCCCACGACGTCGAGGATGAGGCGGCGCGAATCCGCGGCGAGCTCGAACAACTCGTGAAGCAAGCCGATTTCCCCCTCCACATGCTGCCCCTGGCCCAGATTCGGACTCCGGATCAACTCGCTCGGATCGACGGTCTGAAGAAGGCCGACGCGCTGCTCCTGTATGCCGCGGGCGACGGCGGCGGCGACCTCATGGCCAGCATCAACCCGATCGCGGCCCTGGCCAAGCCGACGATTTACTTCGTGAGGCATCGCTCGGGACCGCTCTATTACTGGTATGAAGGGGCGATGGCGCGGTTCCTGCACCAGCATACCGACTACTCGCCGCCCAGGGCGCGAGCTACGACGACGTGGTCATCGATCGGCTCGACGAGGTCTTGTGGCGGCTGCGCGCCCTTTGCGGCCTGCGCAACACACGCGGCGCGCGCATCCTGGCCATCGGCGGACCTGGTGGGTGGGCCACGCCGAACGCCCCCGACCTCGCCCGCGAGCGGTTTGGGCTCGACATCCTGACCGTCGGTTACGACGAACTGGGCACTCTGATCAAGGCCGCGCGTGCCGACGCATCCGCCGTGGCCCGCGCGCGGCAGCGGGCCGCCCTTTACCTCGCCTTGCCGTCAACCGCCCTCGAGACGCGTCGTGAGTTCGTCGACAACGCCTTCCTGCTCGAGGAGATCTTCCGCCGCTTGATGCGGCGGGCCGGCTGTCGCATGTTGACGATCGGCGGCTGCATGAGCACGATCATGCCACTGGCGGAGACGACCGCATGCCTGCCGCTCTCCACGCTCAACGACGCCGGCTACCTGGCGTTCTGCGAGTCGGATTTCGTGGTCATCCCCGCGGGAATCCTTCTGGGCTCGATCGCCGGCACGCCGCCGTTCCTCCAGGACCCGACGTTTCCTCATGACGGCGTCATCACCCTGGCTCACTGCACCGGCCCGCGGAAGATGGACGGCCGGACGGTCGAACCTGCCCGGATCATGACCCACTTCGAGTCGGACTACGGTGCCGCGCCCAAGGTCGACATGAGGATCGGTCAAAAAGTCACCCTGATCGCGCCGGACTTCGCCGCCCAGCGCTGGATGGGGCTGACGGGCGAGATCGCCGACCATCCGATGCTGCCGGTCTGTCGGACGCAGATCGATGTTCGGTTCTCGGCCCCGAGCGAAACAGTGGCCGAGCGGATGCCCGGGTTTCACTGGATGCTGGTTTACGGCGATCACGCCCGGGAAGTGGGTTACGCGCTGGAAAAGGTGCCGATCCGCTGGGACTTCCTCAGATTTCCCAGCTAGCGATGGTGAATAGAAATGTCCCCTTGGCGATCCCCGGATGTGAACCGGATCAACCCGGCCTATTTCCACTACATCCGTTCGACTCATCCCCAGCCCGCGCTGAACGGTGAGCCGTATTACTCGGGTTATGCCGACGCCCGCTCGGTAGGCTACAAGTATGGCGCGGCCGGGGGAACCGAGAAAGACGCCCAGTTCGTACTTTACCGCGCGGAATGGTTCGACCCTCGCACCGGCACGTGGCGCGATATCCGCGGTCGGACGCCGCGGTCCAGCGCGATCGGGACCATCATGCTCCCCGATTTCCCGGGTGAGGCCGACTGGGGGCCGCGGCTCTTGTCAACATCCGCGCGGCCGGTAGCCGGCGACCTTCGCCGCCGCGATCCCGGCCTCGCGGACAAGTTTCCGCTCCCTCGTCACTCCGACGGGGATTTCAGCACCACGAACGTCGGTCGCAGAGGTCGGAGACGGACCTGCACGCGGCCCGACGCGCCCTTGAGCAGTCGGCGGCCGCCCATGAGATCGACCTCCTCCGCGTCTCCCGCGGTCGGCGGCGTCACTGTCTCCTCGGCTTCGAGGCTCCACAAAGCACAGACGGAACGCTTGCCGTCGTCATCCCGGAACCGGTAGGCGATGACGTCGCGCCCTAGGTCAGGGCGATCCACGGGCCGCATCCCGCGGAGGAGCCGCGCCAGGGTCGCCAAGGCACGATAGGCGGGCTTGGGCGCGAAGTCGCGCGCGACGATGCCCAGGTTGTGCTCGAAATTCGTGGGGTCCGTGCCGTCGTCGCGGAAATCGTACCATGAGATGTTGGGCGCCACGCCCGAGGCGATGGCGTCGAGGTACGCGCGGGCAAGCAACTCCGCCTGACGACGCTGGGTCACAGGGCGGAAATCCTGGCTCAGCGTGTTGTGCGGCACGTTGGTCGTCCAGCCCATCTCGGTGATCCAGACCTCGCGCCGGCGGCCATCAGGCAATCGCACCAGATCGGCCGCTCGCTCCAGGTCGGACACGAAAGCCCGGTCGTCGAGGATCGACCGGTAGGGATGGATCGTGAGGATGTCGAAGGGGGCGCCCAGATCCAGCATGCGGCGGATGAACTTCCGGTCGATGCCGGCGGTCGAGCAGCCCAGCACCAAGGCGCTCGGATTAGCCTTCTTGATCGCGGCGTGGGCGCGCTTGAGCAGCTCCGCGTACAGGTCTTTCGGGCCTTGCCAGAAGAAGATGTTTGGCTCGTTCCAGATCTCCCAGTGACGTACGTCATCGTGGTAGCGATCGACCACGACGGCCGCCCAGCGGCAGTAGGCATCGATCCCCTCCAGTGTGTACGGTTTGACGCCCGGCCCCCAGCCCATGAGCAAGCCGTAGATGCTGATACCGTGCCGCCGGGCGGTGGCCACGAGGTTGTCGTAATAGCGGAAATCGTACGCTCCGGGCCGTCTTTCGATGCGACCCCACGCAAAGTCCTCGCGAGACCACTTCACTCCCGCCTGGGCGGCGACTCGTGCGGCCTTGTCCATCTCGGCCAGGCCGGCGGCATCGCCGCCATAGCGGCCCAGGTACACCCCCATGCCGATGGGCGACGACGGATCTCGCCTCACGTCCTCCGCCATTCCGGGCTGTGCGACGTCGTATGCCTGGGCCGGCGGAGTCAGTTCGTTGTCGGCAACCAGGGCCACCTCCGCTTCGAGGAACGTGTGATCGCCCGGGGGAACCGGGACCGCGGACTCGACGGTGCCGCCGAGGGCCGGGATCTGGACGTCTTGCTTGATCTCCCGGAGCGTCGCCCCGTTCCAGTCGCGGACCACCCAGACGAGCTGGCCCGCGATCGGCTGCGGCGCCATGCTCTGGACCGTCGCGACGAACTGCTTACCCTGCTCGCTCGTCCGCGTCCGGGCCGTGAGCACGCAATGGCGCCGCGGCGAGCACCGGGCCTTGACGCGAATCTCCAGCAGTTCCAGAGTGCCCGCGTCGTCCCGCTCACCTTTCTCCAACGCGAGGCCCGTGATCCGGAGCGGACCGTGGATCTTGCCGTCGTTCTCGCCGGCATGGAAGCTCCAGCCGGCCCCGGGCGGCGCCGCTGTGGAGACCTCACCCTCAGCATCCGCGGGAAACGCTCCGATGGTCTTCTCGAAGGTCATGAAATGCGTCGCCAGCCGCAGCCGCGCGGGGTGTGCCCCGCCGTGGTTGCGAACCCGGATGGTCAATTCCAGTGGCGTGCCGAGCAGGCCATGGTCCGGTGGCGCGATCTCGACGGACTGGGAATTCCGAGTGAAGTCGTAGTGCAGCGTCCGTCCTTCGAGCCTCGCCCCCTG
>JBMFUH010000144.1:0-10312 GCA_049966735.1 Isosphaeraceae bacterium | reverse complement strand
CAGGGTGGCTGGGGCTGACCGCGGGGAAGCCCCGGCGCCCAGGCCAACGCAGCCGGGGCGTCGCCTTCGGCTCCGCCGCCAGCCACCCGGCTTGGGCGGCTTTGCTGTGGTGGCGTTGGGCGAGAAGTCTCACAAAAAGACCTTCCACGCGCTTCTCATTCGACCGTGCTTAGCGGTTCCGGTAGCGACAGACCGGGCAAGCCTCCGCGATCGACAAGCGCGGATTGCAGCTCCTCGAAAAGAGCCCGATGCCCCAGAGCGCTGGGGTGCTTGTCTTGCTCGGAAACGCGGAACTGGCTGGGCTCAAGATCGTCGAAGGCACCGGAGATGTCGATGACGTCGATCCCGTTGCGGCTGGCCAGTGATTGAATCAGTTCCACGATCCGGCGACTCTGGCTCTTGCGGTCCGCGCGAGGAAGGATCACGATACTGAGGGGAATTCCCAGCCTGTCGGCCTCCTGCTTCCAGCCCGCGAACGATCCTTCCAAGAGCCCTTCCGCTTCCCCGCGAAGCTTGAGCTGGAATTGCTCGGGGCTATCCTTGGCCGAGACGTCGGCGCGAATCAGGGCCTCCCGGACGTACTCGAAAGGGATCTCGATGGGCGGGTCGCTGTGGACGATGGTTTCCAGGTGGTTCTCCTCGAGAGCGTAGTCCAGCGGCGAGGCATCACAGAGAATCCAGTCAGCCTGGTATCGCCCTGCCTCTTCCTGGATGCGCTGCAATCGCCGGGAGGGCGAATCACCGGAGACGGCAAGGTTCACCACTTCAATGCGAACGTCGGGATTGAACTGCTCGTTCAGCCAGTCTTCCAGAAGCCTCGGATAGGCGTCGTCGTTGTCGACGCCGTGGCCCATGGTGTTGGACGACCCGAAAACAAGGATGCGGTAGACATCCTCCGGTTTCCCCAGGTCGATCTCCGGCGTCCTGTATCCCAGGCTGCTGGAACGGAATGTCGTACCGTTCCAGCGAATGTCGAGGTTGGGCCGAATTCTCCAGCGCAGGTAGGTGGGGCTTGCTTCGACGATGTTCGCCGCTCCGAAGGGGACGAAGACGAGAGGCGGCTCCGCATCGTGCGATTCACCGCTTCGCCCCGAGTTTCCGGGTTCGGCGGCGTTGAGAATGCTCTCGTAATAGCCGAGCGTTTCCCCCACCTGGAACTCGCAGGCGATGTACGACTTGTCCAGCATCGATTCGACGAGGCGCGACCCGGGCGCGACGCGTGCGGCCACCAGCAGAAGCACAGACACCGGCACCAGCAAGTTGCCGTCGAGAAGAAACGCGAAAACTCTTCTTGGTTTCATGGAATCAATCCCCTTTGCAAATCGGATTTTCAATCCGAGCATTGGTGGATGGAAGAACGAGGCCGTGGGCGGCGGGCCATCGTCAGCAATCGCTCGCTCTGGTCATTTCAAGCGCGTCTCTTCGCGCGCTGACTGGAGAACCTGCCGCAAGGGAAACAGGACCTGGGAGTCGATCGAACCTGCCAGATCGTGTACCTCGGCCGGATCGCCGAGGATGTCGTAAAGCTCTTCGCGGCCGTCAGCGTTGCGAATGTAGGCCTTGCCTTCGCCAACGACCGATTGCATGGGCCCTCGCCAGGCCGGAGCGCGATTGAGATTCTTCGACACCTTGTCCCGGAGGGCGACCTCGGAGTACGCGGGCGATGAGGAAGCGTTGTCTGCCTCCGAGCCGGAATCCCAATAAGTGGCCAGCGATTTCCCAGGAAACGGCGAATCATGAGCAAATCCGAGCAAATCAACAACCGTCGCCGGTAAGTCGCGGAGACTGACTGGCTCGGCGACAACCCGCCCCCGCCCCGCGCCTCCAGGTGGAAGGATTACCAGAGGAACGTGCACTTCCTGGCTATACAGGCTTCGGCCGTGACCGAAGAGCCCGTGCTCGCCCAGGTCTTCACCATGATCCGAGGTGATGACGACCAGGGTGTTTTCGAGCACGCCGCGCTTCTCCAGTTCGTCCATCAACTCACCAAGCTGGGCGTCGAGGTAACCGATGCAGTCATCGTAGGCATCGGTCACCAGAATCGCCTCGCTTGCGGGTACGTTCTGCTTCGGTCTATTTTCCCAGTCCTTGAGGAGAGCGTTCTCCTCCGGGGTGCGGGCGCGCCTGCCGAAGTGCCGATCGCCCTCTGCCGGGGCAATATAAGGAGAGTGGGCATCGAAATAATTGAGAAAAACGAAGAACGGTCGATCATCATCCCGCCGCGCGAGCCAATCCAGGAAATCGTCGTTGATGTCGGCGGCCGTTTTCCGGCCGCGACCGCCCCCCAGCGGCATCCTCGCCAGACGCACCAAAGCGCGACCAAGAGACGAGGAACGCAGGGTCTCGCTCACCGAAACGACCAGGTCCTCGTCGTAAAAGTCTTCATACCGAGCAAAGCCCTGTCCCAGGCCGTACCAGGAATTGCAGAAATACGTGTTGCCCACGAAACCAGCGGTGAGATAGCCGCGGGCGGCCAGGAATTCGGCGAGCGTCGCACAGCTCTCGTCGAGCGGACGGTTCTCGGCCACTCCAGTCTCGTGCGGCCATAATCCTGTGAACATGCTCGCGTGGGATGGCAGCGTCCAGGGCGCCGTGGACTGGGCCTGGTCGAACCTGATGCCTTTGCTCGCCACGTGCTTCAGGCTGGGCGTGGTCTCACGGCCGTAGCCGTGCAGGCTGAGGTGATCCGCGCGAACGGTGTCCATCACCATGAGCAAGACGTTCATCCCTCGTCGCGGCGGCTGGGGCAAGGCTGAGATTGCCCATTTTTCGCCCAGCGCGATCTGGCTTCCCTTCCAGCCGGTGAACAGGACCGACCCCACGAAGAAGATGGGCAGGCTCACCCTCACGAGCCGGCGGAAGGTGGCGGGGAAGGCCCAGGCGAACCGGACAATCCAGGTGGCAAAGGCCGCGGCCAGCGCGAGATAGGCCGCCTCGTACAGCCCGGGAAACACCAAGAGCGGCGCCAGGCACGCGGGAAAGCTCAAGAGAAAGACACTTGGTCGTCCCCGGATCGATTTGAAGACCAGTCCCAAAAGCATGATGACCAGTCCCCAGCACAGAAACAGCACCAGGTTGGTCAGCGGGATCATCCACGGAAAGTGTCGGCTGATCTGCAGGGCACCGAGCGACGACCAGCCTGAGACGTGGTTCCGCGCGTAGACCAGAGCCAGTTCGAGTATTCCGGTGACCACGCCGAACCAGACGGACAGAAGGAAGAGCGGAGGCAGCGACGGCGACGACGTGGGGTGATCCTGTTGCTTCCGCTCTCCCCGTACGTGGCGTGAGAGAGCGATGGCCCTGGATCCGCTAGTCGCCTTCAGGCTCGTCATCTCGTGTCCTCCTGCACCAGACTGTCCCCGTGCGTGGTCTGATCGCGTGCAATACCGATCAGCCGGAGCGAGCAGAACTTTGGTTCGCTCCGCACGTGCTCTTCAACGAGGCATGGGGGCATTCCAGAACCGCGCGAGTCATTCGCGCGAGATGCCCGCTTCGGACAGGTCAAGCGCAACATGACCGGGCTGGAACACAGAAGGGGCCCGGTCGGGCTGATCATGACCCGAGGTGCAAGGACAGGTCACCAATTTGTGTGTATTACTATCCGAAGATTGAATCTGACGGAATAGCAATCTGGCAATCGTTCTTGCCGGTTCTCCGGAAATCGCCTCATTCTTGACGAATCGACGTGAAACGGCGCACCCAATCGCCAGCGCATGCCCGCATCAGCTTTTCCCCTGCTTCTCTCGCCGTCCTCGAGGATTTCCCTGCCGAGAAGAGGGTCCGGAGAGGCCACCCCCAAGCTGGCTCTCTGGCCCCTCCTGGAAGAATGGGAACGGGGCCCATTCCGAGGGTTGCCTGAGACGTCCCAGAGGACGCGAGCTTTCGCTCCCCTTAATGAGCGTAAACCACGACCTGAAGCGCACCAAAGAAACGCCGGAAAAGTGCGGATTGTAAAAAAGATGCAGGCACAGCGCGCCGGATGGAACCTTCCCCATCAGGATGCTCAACCCCGCGCGAGCTCAGCTTGAATGAGACGGAGCAGCCGTCGGCTCCCAGGTGATCAAAGCCACGAACTTGCTTGTGCCGCGGCCAGACCGCAAGTGGCGAACATTCTGGTCACCGACCCGGCAGACCGGAGGACGGCGGGCGAACAGGACAGCGAAAGCCCGGAGGTTTCACGGCGAGAATCGAACAGGTCACCTCCGGAACCAGACGCTCGGCCGTGTTGCCGATCATGATTCCCGTGACACCGCCGCGGCCGATCGTACCCATCACCAGCACGTCGATTGCATATTCTCGAATGCATTTCAAGATCACTTCATCCGGCTTGCCCACCTTGTCGGCCAGATGAATGCGAATGGGTTCGGCGAGAGAGCGGTACTCGGTCTTCTCGACCTGATCGTGCAGCACTTGCTCGGCATGCTCGAGCACGCGGCGGTGATAGTCCCGGCCAACCTGGTCGGGCAGGGCCGTCAGCCAGAGGTGATAGACCGGATAATCGACGGCGTGCAGCAGGTGAATGACGGCCTTCGTCGCGTTTCCCAGGCAGACGGCCAGATTTAACGCGGTCTCCGACACCGGGCTGAGATCGCTGGCGACGAGCATGTTCAGGGGCCTGTCATAAGGTTCTGTCCTGTACATCCAAACAGGACACGGACAGCGCCGGAGCAGCTTCTTGGCCGTGTTGCCGAAGGGTCGATGATGCGAGCCTGAGCCATCCCGGGTCCCGACCAGGACCAGATCGTGCTCGTCACGCAGCACCTGCTCGATGATCTCGAGCCAGCCGGTGCCGCGCACGAACGACGCGGTTGCCGTCACGCCCGCCTCGCTGGCCTTCTGAACCAGTGCCGCCAGGACCTGGCTGGCCTCGTCCTCGATTTTCCGGATGACCACGACCCGGTGCTTTTCCTCCAGCATGAACAGGAGTTCCTCGGTCAGGTTCAAGGCCGAGAAAAAAGTGAGCCGCCCGGAGGTTCGCCGCGCCAGCCAGACGGAGCGCTCGAACACCTCGCTGACGATCGGACCGAGCGCGTCGGGTGCAAGGCGAGCGCAGTGAGAAAGATCGATTCCCACCAGGATGTTCCGGAAGCACGACATCCGAAGGCATCCTCCCCACGACCCGCCGGCCTCGATATGGCGGTTGACCCTGCATCGGCAACCAGGCAGGGGAACGGCATTGGGGTGCATTGCCCGATACCTGGAGTATAACAACGTATCGGGCCTTCAAGAACATCCAGACGTCCTGATCGCGTTCGTCAACTCCGGTCACGGCCCAACGGACCTGGGAGACGGCCGCAACCAGTTCCAGACCAGAAGCCCGGAGCAGAAGCCCGCCAGGCACAGTGAGGCCGTCATGAACGTCGCGTAAATCTCGGCGTAAACCAGGTTGTCGGCCTCGTAGTTCGCGGTGCGGTACTCGAGCACCTCGGCCCGGCGCTCGGGCGACGAGCTACCAGCCTGGCTGAACGCGTCGCGGAGGACGTCCCGGCGATCGGCGAGTTCCACCGCCTGTATGGCATCGCGGTCGGCCGCGTAGGAATACTGGACGGCATGGGAAATCAGCAGGAAACTGATGAGCAGCCCCATTCCCATGCTGCCGCCGAAGAACTGCGTGACCAGCAGGAAGGGCCGGATCGTTTCCTCGCGATCGGGCTCGGGACTGAACATGGTGTCGGTTGCAAACATGAGCAGGCCGAGCCCCAAACCCACGAGATACCGGCCGGGGGCCAGTTCCCAGTGCTGCGGCGCTGGAAACCAGTTGAGGTCGACCACGTTCTGGATCTGCCAGTAGGGCCAATCGAGCATCGTTTCGTGGAGCGCGTGCATCCCCCACGCCAGAACCAAGAGGCCGATGACAACTCCGGGAAGCCGCAGCGCGATGTTCCACCCGCGCATGGCCTGCCGGGCAGTCAGAAGGCTGGTCGCGACCCCCAAGGGCATCGACCAGACCAGCCACGACCGCTGCCACGAACTGAAGTTGACGAACATGCCGCTGTAGATGGTCATCGTCGTGCCATGGAAAAACTGAACCACGCCGCCAAAGAAGAAGAGCAGCGGGCGAATCCAGCCCTCGGAGACAGCACTCCGGTCAAACTGGGGATAGATCAGGAGAAAAGCGATCACCAGGAAAACCGTCCCCGCGGCCACGGCGACCACGATATCAAAGCTCTCCAGCCAGCCGTGCAACTGGCCCCAGTGCAAGCAATACAGAACCGCGGCGCTGCCCCCCGCCAGAAACGGGAGAAACGTGAGCGAGTAGTTGAGACCCGACGGAGTCGGCTCCGACCCGCCCGCCGACGAACCCAGTACGACAAGGCTGAACAGAGCAGCGGCCCCTTCCATGAGAAAGCCCCACTCCCATCTCGACCAGCCGTAGGCCATGCTGGCCCCGGCGATCACGGCTGGCCCCGCCACCGGCAGCAGGATCGACGCCCAGGACGTGGGGTTCTCCCAGTGGACATCAAGCAACCGCGGCGCGAAGTAAATCACCAGCCCCGCGCCTGCCCCCGCCATCAAGCGGCCAACCAGAAAGACGGGCAACGGGGCGAACGTATCCAGGCCGTTCAGGAACGATCCCGCGGCGAAGAGCGCCAGGCCGATCCGGGTCAGACCGCGGGCAGAGCCGCGCCGGCTGAGGGCTGGCGCGGCCAGAAGCGCCAGGGGGATGCAAACCAGGTAGAGAGAATGAAGACTGTAAACGTCGGCGGCGACCCACCCTTTACCGATCCCCATCTCCCGGAAGTTCATCGTATGGCCGGCGGTCGTTAACCAGACGACAGCCAGCGGCAGGAGCGGCCGACCGGCGAGCAGGTAGTCCCAGGCCCCGGCCAAGCGGTCATACACCGTCGGGTTTTCAGTGTTCGTTGCCATCGAGGATTTTCCCCCTCCCCATGGGAGCCGGCGGTGGTGGTGGTACTGAAGGGAGTCGTGACGGCGGCGGGATTGCTGTCGAGGGAAGCGGCGGCGAGTCGTCGCCGTGAATGTTCCTCCACCTTTCAGTGAGATCATTCATCCAGGTCAACTCGAGCCCGCTGGGCGTCTGGATGGTCAATGTCGGTCGGAGCGCCGGATCGAGCCGGAGCGTCTCGAGGCCCTGGGAAAGCCTCTCAAACACCTGCGCGGCGATCGCCTCCTTCGCGTTCGGATTCAACTTCGCCCACCCCGCGCCAACCGTCAGGATGACGGGCAGCCGCGGTTCTTGCTGGTAGGCGCCCACGCCATAGGGAAGAACGGTCCGCGTGGGCGGGAGCACCTCGACCCGCTTGAAAACCGGAGAGGAACTGACACCGACCGTTTTCTGTTGCAGGGCCCATTGCTCGAATTCCTGAGCGAACTGTCGCAGGCCGGGATCGTTGATCTGGGAACGCGCGTACGCCTGGGGAAGGCCTTCTTTTCCGGAGGGCGGAGCCGGGACGGGAAGAACCTTGGTTTCCAGGAGCGTCGCGACCTGATCGCAACCCGAGACAGCGATCCCCGAAATGACGAGGACGCCGAGAGCGCGGATCTGATCTCGGAAGCCTCGTTTCATGGCTGCCCCTGTGCTCTTGACTTGCCCTTGCCTTTGCCCCTGGAGGGATCGGGCGCTGGGAAGACGGTGGTGAGAACGGTCCGCGGCACCGGGCGATAACAAGTCGTGCCGACGACCACTTCGAAGCTGTCGCCCTGTTCCAGGCTCGCTTCCACGCCGCGCCGGAAGCTGGCATAGCCCACTCCCAGGATCAGACCGATGCCTGCTCCGCCCGTGACGATCAGGGGGTTTGCCGTGGCCCTGCCCAGCAACTGCGCTCCCAGGCTGGCGCCGACGCTGACTCCTTCCAGGCCCATCAGGCTGGTCAGCAGCTTTCGTTCCGCCCTCGTGGAGAAGCGCCGGTCTTCCGTGTCAAAGAGCCAAGGCGAAAACCGCGCGGTCCCGTCGCGGCTGGCCACCACCTGGGTCATCTGCAAGGTGAGGTAGCCTGGCCGACCGAACCTACGAGGGGGCGTGATCGCGACGATCTTCCCCCCCACCAGCGGAGGTGGATTCGCCGGCGGATGGATCACGTCGGCGAGGAAGCGGTCTCCTGGCTGGATCGGCGGACGGCCGTTGAGCAGGCGCTCGCCCGGACTGAGGCCGTCGCGGGGAAAGACCTGGCGGATCCGTATCGTCACGTTCGTACCGGGGTGCAGTGCCGCCAGTGGGGGTCGCTCCACCGGTCCGGACAAGGCGGTCATCGGCCAGCGGGGCCGGATCGGTTCCGGTAGAGCTGGCTCCTGGGGCCGGAGGTCGACCGCGACCAGCGTCAACATTGCCACCCCGAGTGGCAACCAACGCCGATTCACTCCCGGACGTTGCATGGTTCGTCTCCTTGTTCGGGGTCAACGGTTGACCGCCTCGGTTCCGTGTCAACCACGCGAAATGACGTTTCCAGAAGCCCGGAGACGACTCCTGAGGCTCCGTGGGCAGATGTGTGATCCCCGCCCTCTCCACATAATCGAGCAAGAGTTCCATGGCCCGCAACATATCAAGACGGGCCAGTTGAAGGTTGTACCAGGCCGTCCAGCGATTCGAATCGGCCTGCAGCAGGTCGACCTGAGCTCCGAGGACGTCAATCCGGATCGACTGCTTCTGCGCGTAGAGCCGCTTCCGCCGCTCCAGGTATTCGCGCCGCAGCCCCAGCTCGGCCTCGCGCTGCTGCCACTCCTTGACGGCCTGCTGCCATCGATCCCACGAATTCCCCGCATCGTCGGCCACATCAATCAGGGACTTTTCAAGATCAAGCTGAGACTGGATCACATCCAGCTTGGCCTGGCGGATGCGGGACCAGACACTGACGTCCACCAGCGGCGGGCTGTAGGTCGCGCCGAAGATGGCGCCCAGAGCAACTCCGTTATTCTTCGCGGAGGTGTCCTTGAACGACAGTTCGGCCGGGATCCAGCCGAAGCCGAAGAGCCGGAGAACGGAGCCCCGGTTGCGAAGCTGGGCGATGCGCAACCCCACAACAAGGATGCGAACCTCCACCCGCTGCCGCTTGGCCATTGCAATCGCTTCCTCGCGCGAGGCAGGAAAGTCGGGGATGATCGCCATGTCCACCAGATCCGGATCCGCGAGGTCGAAGGAGTATTCTCGATCCAGCTCGATCGGCATTGGCCCGCGATCCTGGGGGACGAGTAAGCGGCTCTGGTGCAACACCGTCGCCAGCCGACGCTGGGCGATGCGCGAGCTTTTTTCCAGGTTGGCCAGCGCGACGCGCGTCTGGCTCTCGGCCACCCGGGCTTTACTCAGCTCGACGTCGTATGCTTGCCTTTGCCGCAACCTGCGGCCCGTCAACTGCCTTTCTTCCTCGGCCAGATTCACTGCCAGCCGGGCAACCCGGATGCCGTAAAGGATTTGCTTGGCCTCGAAGTAGCTCTGGATGGCCAGGGCCGCCTGCGATCGGCGGACAAGCTGTTCCATGAGCACCTTGGCGCGGATGCCCTCCTCGGCGACCGGCAAGGACAGGATCTGTCCGGCGGGGTCCAGTGGCAACTGGATGTAGAGCCGGCTCGCCGAGAGGTGATCCAGGCCTGGCTGACCGGCGAACTGGGTGAATCCCATGACGCTCGGAAAGTCGATGACCGTGCCAGCGGACCCTGGAGTGAAGCGGTTGAAACCCGACATGAACTGGGGAAGACTCATCAACGGAACGAAATTCTTGAGTGCATCGAACCGGGCCACCTGGGCCGTCCGGACCGTGACGTTGGCCTGCACGGTCTGCACGTTGGCCAGGCTCCGGCGGATGGCGTCGGCCAGACAGAGCGGAACCGCGTGAACGTCTCCGGGCTCCGCTGGCATCGGCGCAGAGCCGGGCTTGATGTCCCGGAATACCGGAATCGAGGGGAATGGCTCCGGGAGCGCCGGTGGAAGTTCGGACTCACCGTGACCCGGTGCGCTTGAGATTGGCCTGGTCTCGATGACTGGGGCCGGCGTCAAGGGAGACTGCGCGACCGCGGGCAACCCAGGCCAGGCCCAGGTTGCCGGGAGCAAGAGAGTCGCCAGCAGGTATCCCCGAAACCGATTCATCTTCGCCCTCCTGACCGCGGCCGCCCCGCCGACGGGGCGGTCAATCCTTTCGATCTCCCGAGCGGGAACCTCATTCACCACTGCTGGCCGCTCTGCCGAACGAATCTCGTGGTATCGACCACGATCCGCGCCGACATGCCGGGGCGAATCCGGTCCTGGTAATTCGCCGGCTCCTCGAACCGGACGCGAACCGGCAGCCGCTCGATGATCCGGACAAAGTTGCCCGTGGCGTTATCGGGAGGAAACAAGGAAAAGACCGAGCCAGTACCGCCG